>NZ_JBSGBN010000008.1:0-121523 GCF_053601275.1 Streptomyces sp. NPDC004752
GCCTCGCGGACTCAGCGACAGCACGGCCCGGCCGGCGGCGAGCAGCCGCTGGGCCGCACGCGCGATGTCGGCCACGTCCGTGGCCAGGGCCAGCCGGGACACACGTGTGTGCAACGCGGCGTCGCCATGAAGCAGTTCGAAGGTGCCGAGGGAACGCAGGCGCGTGTGGAGCGAGTCGTGCCGGCGCAGTTGGCCGCTCACCCATCGGCGGGTGGTGACGAGCAGTTCCTCCCCGGTGGGCCCCCCACTCGCCAGCGCCGACAACTCGGCGTCGACGGCGGCGATCGCCCGCCGCTGGTCCGCCCCGGCGGACTGTGTGATCGTACAGGCGAGAGTCTGGGGGTGGCACGCCTCGAAGGGGCCGCCGATGAGCCCGCACGCGGCGGTGACGGCCACGGCGGCGCGTTGTTCGAGCACGAGCCGGTGCCGCAGCCGCACTTCGAGCACCGCTGCGAGCAGGACGTGGGCGACGTAGCCGGGCAGGTCGGCGGCGGGATCGGGCAGGCGGTAGCCGATGCTGGTGGCGGGCAACGGGGCGAGCGGATCGGCGTGCCGGCCGTGCAGTTCGGTGTCCGGCTCCGGCTCGTGCAGATGCGGCGGTACGGCGGTCGCGCCGGCCGGTACCGCGCCGAAGTAGCCGGCCACCAGGCGTCGGGCCGTGCTGGTGTCGAAGGCGCCCACGACGGTGAGCAGGGCGTTGCCCGGGGCGTAGTGCTGTGCGAAGAAGTCCCGGCACTGCTCGATGGTGGTACGGGCGAGTCCTGCGGCGTCGCCGTACCCGTCGTGGGCGTTGGCGAAGGTGCGGTAGAGCAGTCGCGGCAGGGCGAACTTCGGGAAGCCGCCGTAGGGGCGGGAGGTGATGTTGCGACGGATCTCCTCGGCGACCACGTTCTTCTCGGTGCGCAGTGCCTGTCCGTCGATCCCCGTCCCGCGCATCCGGTCCGCCTCGCCGGCCAGCATGCTCTCCAAGGAACCCGCCGGTCCGACCTGGTGGAAGTCCGTCGCGTCGGGACCGGTCGCGGCATTGCGGTAGCCGCCGGCCAGTTCGACGGCGTGTGCGTGATCCGCCCGGTCGGCCCGCTGGAACATCAGGTGTTCGAGGAGATGGGCGAGCCCGCTGTGCCCCGGTGGGTCGGAGCGGAAACCCACACGGTAGTGGACGGCGACGCCTACGCAGCTCCCGGTGTGTTCCGGTGCGAGGAGCACGCGGAGGCCGTTGGGCAGCGTGAAGCGCCGCAGGCGGACGTCGGGCACAGCACCGTCCGCCAGGGTGGGGCCCAGCATGGCGCCAGCCGCCAGGTCAGGGACGGGCATGGCGCCGTCCGCCAGGGTGGGGACGGGCACGGCGGCGCGCGCCCGCGGGACAGCGGCGGCACGAGGCGCGTTCACCGGTCGGCTCCGGCGCGTTCGACCGGCAGCTGTCCCCCGACGAGTTCCCGGTAGGGCCCGCAGCGGTCGAGCAGTTCGTCGTGGGTTCCGGCATCGCGTCGGCGGCCCTCGTCGATCATGACGATGTGGTCGGCCTGCCGGATGGTGGAGACGCGGTGCGCCACCATGATGACCGCACGGTCGCGGGCCAGCTCGTCCACCGCTTCCCGCAACCGGGTCTCGTTGACGCCGTCGAGCTGGGAACTCGGCTCGTCCAGCAGGACGACGGAGGCGTCGCTGAGCAGGGTGCGGGCCAGGGCAAGGCGTTGGCGCTGGCCGCCGGAGAGGTCCTCGGCGCGGCCCAGGACGGTGTCCAGACCCTGCGGCAGGTCGGCGACGGCACGGTCCAGTGCCACCCGGGCGAGGACCTCGTACAGGCACGCGTCCGTCAGCGGGGTACGTCGGCCGAGCTCCAGGTTCTCCCGAACCGTCCCCTCGACCAGTGCGAACGTCTGGTCCAGATAGGCGACATGAGCGCGGAGGCCGTCCAGGGACCACTGTGCGACGTCTCGGCCCAGCACGCGCACGGTGCCGGCCTGCGGGGCCAGGAAGCCCTCGACGAGATCGAGAGCGGTCGTCTTGCCGACACCCGACGCGCCGACGAGAGCGGTGATACCCCGGCGGGGCGCGGTGAAGGAGAGTCCGTCGAGCGTGGGCCGGTCCTGCCCTGGCCGGTCCTGCGTGGGCCGATCCTGTCCGGACCGGTCCTGTGCGGACCGGTCCTGTGCGGACCGGTCCTGGCTGTGGCTGAAGACGACCTCCTCGAACTGGACGGCGTGCGGCATGTGCCCGGTTTCGGCCCGCGGTTCACCGGGGCCCGCGAGGAGCCGGCCGGGGGCCGTGGCCCGCGCGTCCTCGGTGGGTGTGGCGAGTATCTGCTCGATCCGGGACCCTGCGGCGAAACCGAGTTGCAGCCGGGCGAACCCGTTCGCCAACAGGCTGAGCGGGGCGACCAGTTGGAGCAGATAGAGCAGGAACGCGGCGAACTCGGCGACGCCGATCGCGCCGGAGGCCAGTCGTATGCCGCTGCCCATCACCACGGCGACCAGGGCGAATTGCTGGCCGAGTCCCATGATCGGGGTGACGAACGCCTGGCGGCGAGCCGCGTCGACCGCGGCGGTCGCCGCGGTCTCGGCGCACCGCACGATGCCGGACGCCACCTGGGACTCCGCGCGATGGGCCTTGATCGTGGGCAGCGCGGAGAGCGCGGAGGTGAAGCGCTGCGCGAGCTCTCCCAGTGCCGCCTGCTGGGCGGAGGTGCTGTTGCGGATCCCCTTCACGAAGGCCGTGATCGCAAGCGCCGCGACGGAGAAGGTGCCGACGACGATCAGCAGCAGCACCCAGTCCAGGAAGCCCATGATGATCAGGGTCGCCACGGCAGTCAGACAGGCCATCGGCAGCTGGGTGACGCCGATGTCGACAACGGAACGCAGCTGCGCGGAGTCGGACGTGACCCGGGCGACCAGTTCGCCCGCGCCGACGCGGCGCGCTTCGGGCAGCGGAAGTCTCAGCGCATGGGCCGTGACGCGTTGTCGGACGGTGAGCACGGTGTGCTCCCCCGCCCTGGCGAGAAAGAAGGCCGACAGGGCGGCGGCCACCGCACCGCCCAGGGCGAGCGCCGTCATCAGCAGGACCAGGCCGGTCACGCCCTGGTGGCCGACGTATGCCTGGACGATCCGGCGCATCACCATCGGCACCGCGAGTGTGGCCCCGGTGGCGGCCAGCGCCAGCAGGACAGCGGCGACGGTGTTGGTCCGGTCGGCCAGTACATGGCGGAGCAGGTGCAGCCGAGGAGACGCGGCCAGCGGCGGCCGTGGTGCGGACATGGAACGACTCCTCGATGGGTTGAGGGAGCGCAGACCGTACTGGTCTACCCGACCCGGTCCCCCAGTTGTCAAGTGTTGTCATTTTCCTTGACATACACCTCAACGAGCCCCACTCTCTTGGGTCATGAACGTTGACATCTCTGCGCGGCCGGTGGTCAGTACGCGCCGGAGGTTCCTGCCGACGGACCCGTCCGGCACCCCCTCCGTGGACCGGTTGCTGCTTCGCCTCGGCATGGGCCGCCTCCTCGATGAGGGGCTCACTGCCCACCCCGGCCGCAACGACAACTGGGCGGGGCTCACCGAGCGCGGCCAGGCGGTCTTCGTCAAGCGCATAGGCGGCACACCGGCCGAGTCCCTACGTCGCTTCCACCGGGTCCTCGCCTTCGAGCGCGCCGCCACGGCGGCGGCGCACCCGATCCGCGCGCCACGCCTGCTCGGCTCGGACGAGGATGCCCGCCTTCTCGTCTTCGAGCTGGTGGAAGAGGCCCGCACGGGTAGCGATCTCGCCGCCGAGGACGCCTTCGACGAGGAGCTGTCCCGGCGGGCCGGCCGCACCCTCGCCGCACTGCACGTCCTGCGTCCGAACGGTGAGCTGCCCGGGTCGCCGCCGTCCGTCCCGTCGGCGAGTTGGTTCGACGCGCTGCCGTGGCCCGTGTTCGCAGCGGCGAGCGCCGGAACGCTGGAGGCGTGGCGGCTGCTCCAGGGGGACGGTGCGCTGCACGGCGCGCTGCGGGAGCTGTGGGCCGGACAGGAGGGCGCGCCCAGCACACCGGTCCACGGCGACGTGCGGCTCGACCAGTTCCTGTTCGGCTCCGACGACGCTCTGATGCTCACGGACTGGGAGGAGTTCGGTCTCGGCGAACCGGCCCGCGACCTCGGTGCGTTCGCCGGTGACTTGCTCTACCGCGCGGTCCTGAAGGTCCCTTCCGGGCTCGACCACGGGTCCGGTGGGCCCGCGCCGCACGATCAGGTGGTGCGAGCGGGGGTGGCCGAACTGGACCGCATGGCCCCGCTCGTGGCCGCCTTCTGGTCCGGTTACACCACGCTGCGCCCCGAGGCGGCTTCCGATCCCCGCCTGCTGGAGCGGGCCACCGCGTTCGCCGGATGGCATCTGCTCGACCGCCTGTTGGCGTCGGCCCGTATGCAATCGCGTCTGACGGCCGCCGAGCGTGCGGCCGCGGGCATCGGTCGCACCGCGCTCCTCACGCCCCAGGCATTCGTCACCGTTCTCGGCTGGGGAGGACCCCTCGCATGACAACCGCACCTCGCATGACAACTGCACTGGCGCCAGGGATCGTTCAGCTGCTGCGTGAAACGCGGATCGCACCGGACGGCCGCAGTGCCGAGGTGCGGCAGCGGACCCTGAACGGCGACACCCCGTACGCCCTGCGGGCCCTGCTCGCCGAGGAGTTCTACCGGTGTCACCATGTGGGGCACACCGGAGAGCCGGAACTGCCCAGGCGCCCCTCCCGCGACCCCGATTTCGAGCAACGCCTCCTCGCGGTCATGCCGCACCGCCACACCTCGCGCGTCGTTCCGCTCCTGGCCCCGGTGGAGACGGCCACGGCCACGGTCGTGCTCGACGGCGTCCGGGTGGCGCTGCCCGCCGAGCGCGTGGCGTCGGTGGGCGGGGACGGGCGGTCGGCGC
The DNA here is from genome assembly GCF_053601275.1 of Streptomyces sp. NPDC004752. Lineage (NCBI taxonomy): Bacteria > Bacillati > Actinomycetota > Actinomycetes > Kitasatosporales > Streptomycetaceae > Streptomyces > Streptomyces sp. NPDC004752. The sequence goes on from NZ_JBSGBN010000008.1 coordinate 4,903, forward strand.
GCGTACGCCTGGACGCCGCACGGGCCGCGCTGTCCCCGGGATTCTTCCTGTGCGACGGATCACGGGAACGCCGTCTGCGCTCCACCGGCATGCTCCGGGTCTATGTGCACGTGGCGGACCCGGAGTCCGCGCCTGCCGTCTGGGGCGCCGTGCTCGCGGCGCTGGAGGACGAATCGATCCCCTACCGGGCCAAGGTCTGCTCGTCGCGGACGGCGTATCCGCGCCAGGACGGCCTGGTGGTGTATCTGGGCGCGGAGGGCTGGTACGCCGCCGAGCGGGTCACGGAAAGGGTCCTCGGTCTGCCCGGAGTGGGCGGCTCGACATCGGCGTTCGTGTGCGAGCTGGCGCCCGGCGTGGGCGCGGCCTGGGAGCCGGAGGACCGCCGGCCGGGCATGGGCAAGGTCAGTTTCGGCGAGCACCGGGCGGCCGCGCTCGCGCGCGGTCTGCTCCTGCACCACGAGAAGCCGGATGTGTACACCGTCGAGCAGGCGGTGTGTGAGGCGTTCCTTGAGGCGGGGATCGATCCCGCCGGCCCGGCCCGCAACATCGACTCCCCGCGCGGAGTGCTGCCGGAAACCGCTCCTTCGCGGCCGGCGACGGCCTCCTCGTGCTGAACGATTGGATCAAGAACCGTGCCGCTGTCCGCGCGTGCCGCTCCCGCTGTGATGGTCCCGCTCCAGCCGGACACCCCTGACGACGTCCTGCCCTTCGCCGAACTCGTCGCCCGCCGCCGCGGCCGGCGGCTGTGGATGGGGCAGTCGCTGCGCTGCGACGCCCACCAGGTCTTCAGCCACCTCGCCGGCCGCGGAGTGCGCGTCCCGGTCGGTACGGGTGTGTCCCTGATGCCCCTGCGCACACCGTTCGACGCCGCGCTGCAGGCCCGCTCGCTGGCCCTGATCACCGGGCGCCCGGTGGTGGCGGGGTACGGCACCGCGACACCCGCCTTCGTCGCTTCCCTGCACGGTGAGCCCTACCGCAGCCCGCGCACCGCCGCGGGAGAGTTCCTCACCGCCGTCCGCGCCCTCCTGGACGGCGGCGAGGTGGAGCTGGAGGGGCGCTATCACCGGCTGCGCGGCTCCCTGCCGCCCACGGGTCCGCACGCGGCCGTCGAGGTCGGCGCGGGTGTGCTGCGCCCCGCGATGGCCCGTACGGCAGCCGCCGCGGCCGACGTGGCGGTCAGCTGGCTCACCCCGGCCGACTATGTGCGGGACGTGCTGGTCCCGGCGCTGGCCGAGGGCGCCCAGGACCGGTGCCCTCCCCGGGTGGCCACCGTCGTGCACATCGCCGTCGACCGTCCCGGCCGGGATCCGGCACGGCTGGCGGACGCGGTGGTCTCCGGCCATCTGGTCGCCGACCACTACGTCGACATGCTGCGCCGGGCGGGTGTGCCGCTGCGCGCCTGCGACGACCGGCTGGTCAGGGCGAAGCAGTTGGTGGAGGCCGGGGTGTTCGTGTTCGGCACGCCGGCGCACATCGCCCGGGAGCTGTCCCGGTACACCGCGGCCGGCGTCGACGAGATCGTGCTCAACACAGGCGGAGTGCTCTTCACCCACGGCATGCGGGACGCACTCACCGATGTGGAGGACGTGTTCACCGCGCTGGAGGAACGCCATGGCTGACACCGCCGACGCGTCGAGCGCGCCCGCCACGGAGTCCCCGGCCGGGCCGTGGACGGCTCCGGGCCAGGGTCCCGCGCCCGGACAGGCCGTGCCGCCCTTCACGGCCCGGCGGCTGCTGGTCTTCGGCACCGGTGCGCTCAGTGTCGCCTTCCTGCCGTTCTGGCTGAACTGGCTGCGGATCACCTACCCCAGCACCCAGGTGCGGGTGGTCGTCACCCGCAGCGCGGAGCGGTTCGTCAGCAGGGCCGCCCTGCGAAGCCTGGCGGGTGACGAGGTACTGCTCGACACATGGCCGGACGGCACCGACTCGCCGTCGCCGAGCATCGACCACGTCGAACTCGCCGAGTGGCCCGACGCGGTGGCCGTGCACCCGGCCGGCCTGCACTTCCTCGCCAGGTTCGCGCAGGGATCGGCGGACACACCCGTGCTGCTGGCCCTGCAGTGCACCCGGGCGACCATCGGGATCGCTCCGGCCCTGCCTCCCGGCGCCGAGCGCGGTCCTGCCTACCGCCGCCACGTCGAAGAACTGGGACGGTACGACAATGTGCTGCTCGCCCCGCCGCACCCGGGGCGCTCCGCCTCGACCGGCAGGAACGACGCCTCGGCCGCGGCGCCGCTGCCCGCCCTCCTCGCCCTGATCGAACGTCATCACGCGCAACGTCATCACGCGCAAGGAGCAGCCGATGAACGGCCGGGACATGCCTGACGCGAGGACAGGGCAGACGGCTCCCGGACGGCCCGCGGACGGCTGGGGCGGCAACGGCTCCGCCGCCGTCGGGCCGGCCGTCGCGGCGCTGCCCGGACAGGGGAACAGCGGTGCGCCGACTAGTACAGCGGACGAACGCGTCATCCGTGTCTTCGGTACCGCCCGCGTCCGCACGACGGTCCTCGCCCGGCGGGACGGCGGTTACGTGTGGATGCGGCGGCAAGGTCCCGCGCCGGGCGCCGCCCTGCCACGCCCCGACGCCGCCACCGCCGCGTCGTTGTCCGCGTTGTCCCGCGACGCCCCCGTGCGACTGGCCCTGGCCGAACCCGGCGGTGACGGCGTGGCGGGGCTGCGGTATCCCGTTCCCGGTGTGTTCTCGGTGGCGCGTCTGCTGCACGACCCCGCACCACGCACCCGCGCGGCGATCCGGGACGCGTGCCACGGCATCGGTGCCGCCCTGCGCCTCATCCACGCCGTACCGGCCCCGGCGGGCACCGCGATCGTGCCGTCGGCGCCGGCCCGTCTCGTCCGGTGGTTGCGCACCGGCGACGGCCCCGGGTCGTCGCCGCGGTTGTACGAAGCCGCCCTCGCGCGGCTCGGGCCCGATCGGCTGTGCCTGGCCCGCACCTGGGGTGAATCGGCGGCCGACGGACCGGGACCGCGGGTCCTGCTGCACGGCGGCCCGGCCCTCGGCGCCCTGGTCATGCCCGCGGACCTGGGCCGTCCTGCCCTGCTCACGGGAGAGGAACTGGCCTGCGGAAGCTGGGAGTTCGACGTGGCCTGGCTCTTGGCGGAACTCACGGAACTGGCGCGGGCACGAGACCTGGGCATCGGCGGCGTCCCGGCGGCGGACTATCCGGCGCTGGCCGCGGCCGTGACGGACGGCTACGGCCGACGCCCGTCGAAGCGGGCCCTGCGGCGTGCCACGGCCCTGCGAATTCTCACGCACGCGCACGATTTCGCGGCGTACGTCCAGTGGCACGGGGAACTCCTCGCCTATCTCGACCTGGCCGCCGCGGCGGTCGAGGCAGCCGAGGACGGCACACCGGTCACGGGCACGCCCTGACCTCGGCGCCGCAGCGGACGGGGCGGCGCCGCGAGCCGAGTACCAGCAGCGGCGGGTTCGAGGCACCCGCGCGGCGCTCCCGTCCAGCCGTGCCGCGGGGGACGCACAGCGGTCGGGCCGCGGCGGTGCGCCAACGGCGGCGGAGGGGTACGACGCCGACGACCGTCGGCAGCGGACACCCCGCGATCCTGCACCGGCGGGGTGGGTGCCCCGTGTCAACCGCCGTGCACCACCGCGCACTCGGCGAGCGCCTTCCATGCCTCCGCGGCCAGGTCGAGGTTGCCGGAGCGGGTCACCTCGTCCGCGAGCCGCCGTAGTTCGCGCACCGCGGTATCGAAGGAGCCGGCGGCTGCCTCCGCCTGATGCAGCAGGATCTCCGCGCGGACTCGGTCATGGAAGCTCAGCGCACCGGGCTCCTCGACGACACCGCGGGACAGTGCGGCGGCGGTGGCGTGGTCCCCTTCGCCGAAAGCGATGCGTGCCTTCAGCGCGCGCACCTCCGCCAGATACTGCGGCAGGCCGATCATCCGCAGAGCGGACTGCGCCTCGTCGAACCAGGCGACGACCTCCGGCGCCAACTCGCCGTGCACGCGCAGGTGTTGCGCGACCCCGGCGAGCCGCAGCCGTGCCCAGGCGAGCAGGTCCTCCCGGGCGTCGGCGCCCGCGACCGCCTCCTCCAGCAGGGCCAGGCTCTCCTGCTCGGCGCCCCGTCGTGCCCGGACGGTGGAGGCCGTCCACAGGATGCGGGTGCGCTGCCCGCCGGTCGCGTCGGCGGACTGCGCGAGGAGCAGGTCGGTGTGCTCGGCGGCCTCGGTGAGCCGGCCGGCCTCCACCTCGGCCGAGGCCAGTACCAGCAGCGCGTCGAGACAGCCGGTGGTGCCCTCGCCGTCGGCGAGCGCCAGTGCCTCTCTGGCGAGGAGGATGGCACTGTCCACGTCGCCCAGCGCCCGGTCGCACTCGGCCGTGGCGGCCAGCACATGCGCTTCGAGAGCGGTCATGCCCTGTTCGGCGAGCAGCGGGCGGAGCCGGAGCAGGACGCGGCGCTGCTCCTCGCGGTCACCGAGCAGGGCGTGCGCCTTGGCGAGGTGCCACAGGATCTGCCAGGCCGTGTCCGCTGCGTCGTCCGTCGCCGCGCGGGCGGCCGCCGTCAGGTCCCGCACGGCGTCGGTGGCGTTGCCTTCGTCCAGCGCGGCCATCCCCGAGGCGAGCAGCGACACGGCCCGGTCGGCGCCCGCTGCTCCGGCGAACGACTGCACGGCGACGCCCAGGCGCTCCGCGAGATGGGCTGCCGCCGCCTCGGTCGCCGGGCGGTCCCCCGATTCCAGCCGGGACACATAGCTGGCGGACACGCCGGGGCCGGCCAGGTCGGCCTGCGACAGGCCCCGCTCGGTCCGAAGCCTGCGCAGCAGGCGGCCGAAAGCCGGTTGGCTCAACGTGTTCAACGGCGCATCCACCCATCCTGTTCAGTCCCCCACGGCCGGGGAGGGTCGCGGCCCCACGGAGGTGTCACGCATTTTGACACACGCCCGAGCGCTCGTGACCGCGGGTGCGGACCGGAGGGTGAAGGGGTTCCCACGGGATGCCCGGCCCGGCAAGGCGCCCGCTCTGCCGAATTCGTGCCCTGCTCCCTTCCCACCGAAACCCACCGCCATGACAAGCATGTCACGTTCCTTGACAACCATGTGTCATTGAATGGTAGAACTGAACTGCGCCCCACGACAGCGGAGTTGAGCGTTGGGAGGCGCGCCATCCACACGAACCGACAAGGAGACCTCATGTCTGCTCAGGACCTCATGAACGGCTACACCCAGTACACCGACGCGGAGGAGCTCGCCGCTCAGGTCATCGCCACCCCCGCACAGGAGTCCACCCCGATCTGCGTCAGCTTCATCACCGGCGTCTCCCTGTCGCTGACGGCCGAACACACCTGCTGACCCCCGCCCTCGGGCGGGGCCGGCCGGCCGGTACTCCGAAGCCGTAGCGGCCGGCCGACACAGGCAGAGGGGCAGGGAGCCCGGCGGCTCCCTGCCCCTCCTGCGTGCTACGGACCCGCCGCCACACCACCGTGTGCGCCTACGCGCCCCCCGGGGGCGTGACGCTCGCGTGCAGGGCGGCCGCCCGCCCCGCTCCCGTCAGGTGACCTTTCAGAGCGAAACTGTGTCCGGCCATGGCCGCCGAGTAGCGGGCCTCGGCCAGGCGGCCGCAGCGTCTTTCCACGTCGGCCCGGTCGAGCAGGGCGACGGCCAGGGCGGTGCGGGAGTCGGTCGCGGCGGCGGCCTCGACGGCACGGTCCGCCAGGGCAGCCGCCTCCGTGGCGCGGCCCCGCGCCGCGGCGATCCTGGCCCGCAGGCCGCTCAGGTCGGCAAGCGCAGGAGCCGCCGCGACCGGTGCCGGGTCCCCGGCACCGCATACGGCGAACAGTCGCAGCGCCGCCTGCTCGGGACGGTCCGCGTCCAGGAACAACCGGGCGGCGCTACGTGCCCAGACCGTCGCGAGCCCACCGGCACACGCCCCGAGCGCGGGAAGCGCTGACGCTGCGCCCTGGCATACCGGACCGGGGCCTTCGGCGGCCCAGGCGGCGAACAGGGCAGCCATCACGGCGACACCGGGCGGCCCCGGCCGGGCGGCGGCGCGCCGGACGACCGCGAGGCAGGCCCGCGACTCGTCCCGGCGTTCCCTCATGGCCCACAGCACAGCGAGCGGGCCGTTGAGCGCCGCGACGACCTCCGGCAGTTCGGTCCCGTGCCGGTCGAGCAGACCCAGGATGCGCTCGACCGCGACGGCCGCCGGCTCGGGTCCGTGCCACAGCGACACACCGAGCATCGCCACCGCCAGCGCCCGTTCACGTTCGGCGCCGCGCTGCCGGCCGCGTTCGATCGCCTCGGCGAGCAGGGCCGCGGCCGTCGCATGGGCGCCCCGCACCTGTGCATCGCGTGCTTCGTGGATGAGCACGGCCAGGTGACTGGGGGCCTCGTCCGTCCCGGCGGCAGGACGACCGGGGAACAGAGCGGCGCCGGTGACCCCCGACGCCGCGGCCAGCAGTGTCCACCGTGCTTCCGCTTCCCGCGGCGGGAGGCAGGCCGTCAGCTCTGCGAGGTCCACTGCGCGGATCCTCCCTGCCTCTGCGTGCGCCGATGCGCCGAACGGGGCGAGAGGAGTGGCGTCGCGGCGGCTCCACCGTTCCGCTGTGACCACGGCGGACCCGGCCATCGGGGTACCGCGCGCCGGGGGCCGTCCTGATGAGGTAATGCGGCCATACCTGTTCGCACCTTTCCCGCCGCTGCTCACGCGTGCGGCTCATCAGCTGAGATGAATGACGTGATGCCGATGATTTATATCAGAACACCTGCGCGCCATGGGCCGGATCTGTTCGACGCGGTACACAACTGCTCTTCCAGCAGTCCGCCACCGAAGGGTGTGCCCTCGGCTCGCGCTGGACCCGGGGTGTACTCCTGGGCGGGCGCCGGGAGTTGCCCGAAAGGGCGGTCCGCACTGCCCCTTCCCGACGGATCCGGGCCTGGACACGCACCGACCCCCGACGGACCCTGGAAGGAGAAAGGGAAGGGGACGGGGGCGTCGTCGGACCGTCGTCCAGGGCACCCACGGGCACCCATGTGTCAGTGAGAGGACTTCGGCATTCTGCTATCGCGCGGGGAGCGGCGGATGGGCTGTTACGAGCAGGGACGCGAAGGCGAGCACGAACACGACGAATCAGTCAAGGCGACCAGGAAGGGCAACCTGGAGACAGTCTCCGAGGCGTCCATCGGGTCGTCCTCCGACGCGTCCGCCCAGCCGCCTGCGGAGCTTCCCCATCTGCTTGCGGCGGCCGCCACCGGCCGTACGGATGTGCTCGGCAGCGCCGGAGTGACCGCTCTGCAACGGACGGTCGGCAACACCGCGGTCCGCTCGGCGCTCCGGCGGAGGGCCGAGGAGCCCGAAGCGGAGACTGTGCAGCGGGGCGAGCAGCGTTCCAGCGTCCATGAGGTGATCACATCCGGCGGCGGGCAGCCCCTGGACACCGACACCCGCACGGACATGGAGGCCAGGCTCGGCGCCGACTTCTCCTCCGTGCGGGTGCATACGGGCTCGGTGGCGCACGAGTCGGCGAAGGAGGTCGGCGCCCACGCCTACACGGTCGGCGACAACGTCGTGTTCCAACGGGACAGTTACGATCCGGCTTCTCATCGAGGCCGGGTCACGCTCGCCCATGAGCTGACCCATGTGATCCAGCAGCGCTCCGGGCCGGTGGACGGTACGGAGGCTCCAGGCGGGATCCGGGTGAGCGATCCGTCGGACCGCTTCGAGCTGGAGGCGTCGGCCAACGCGGAACGGGTCATGTCCGCCCCGGCTCGGTCCCCCGATTCACCCGCCCCAGCCGTCGACTCGTCCGGCCCGGTGTCCGCGCAGACCTCCTCGGCGCCGCCGCCCGCCACCGCCACTCCGGTGCAGCGTCAGACCGAGGACGAGGACGAGGAACCGGCGGACGTGCAGGGGTCGTTCGTGCAACGGGCCACGGACTCCGCGGTGGAGGAAGAAGAGGAGTCCGCGCCCGAGGAGTGACCGAGGAGTGACCGAGGGGTGACCGGGCCGAACGCCGGGGAGACGGCCGTCCCGCAGCCGTGACCGGCCGTACGGCCGGGTCACCCATGGGCCTTCGTGGACTCCGCGATCTTGCCGCCCAGGAAGAGTGACTCGGAGCACTGGGACGGCGCCGGGGCCCCGACCGGACGCCCCACCCGTCGGCAGTTGACGGAGACGGTGGTCCTGCCCGCGGACCGCACCTCGATGGGGGTCACGAAGTGGTAGTCGGAGTCCCGGAAGTTCTCCAGCGCCAGCGTGAGCAGCGGTCCGTCCTCGCCGGAGACGACCAGGGTGCCCGCGTCGCCCTGTGGGTTCTGGATGACGATGTCGGTCAGTTCGAAGGTCCGGCCGGCGGGCACCTCGTAGGCGGTGCGCCGGGTGGCCCCACCTCCCACCGCGTCCCGCACCTGCACCCGGGCGCTCTGCGGTGTCCCGCCACCGCCGGGCCCACCGGGCTCGGCGGTCGCGGAACTGCTCGGGGACGCGGACGCGTTGCCGCCGGAACCGGCCGAGCCCGCGGCTGCGCCTGCCGTCGCACCGCCGCCGGTCTCTCCTGGTCCTTGGCCGTCGCTCCCCGTGCCGCCCGCTCCGTTCGGATTCTGGTTCCCTTCCCGGAGCGCGGACTCGACGGCCTGCGGAGTGATCGCCTCACGAGCGGCCGACCGTACCGTGGGCCGCAGCACCGAGTACCAGAGCCCGACCAGAGCCGCGGCCAGCAGCACCGCCACGACCAGGACGCGGGGCAGCCAGCGGGGCAGGATGGCCTGCTGCTCGTAGGAACCGTCGAGGACCACCGGCTGGTACGGGTCCTGCCCCTCCCCCACCCGTGGTGTCACCGCCACCTGGAAGGGGTGGGTGATCGGCGTGCCGCGCCACAGCCGTTTGGCGGGGCGCACCGTCAGCGTGGCGAACTTGGCCTGGCCCGGCGGCACTTCGAGTTCGGCCGGGCTGAAGACCAGCCGGGACCGTTCGGTGGCACCCCGGGCGGTCAGGTCGACCGTGACGGGGGTGTTGCCCCTGCTGTCGACGGCCACTTTGTGCCGTCCGCGCCAGGGGCTGTTCGAGCCGGGCGGCACCAGCTCCGAAGTGACCTCCGTGAACGGCCCCACGGTCACGGCGCGTTCGAGAACGGCCGTCTCGCTGTGCTCGCTCGTCGGCACCACACGCAGCCCGAGCGGTGTCTCCCCGGGGCTCACCTGTGAGGTACGCGGGGGACGCAGGGTGAGGGTGGCGGTGCCGGACGCGCCCGGGTAGAGCGACAGACTCTCCGGTTCCACCGTGGTCCAGCCGGCGCACGGCCCCACCACTTCGAACCTGCACTCCTCAACGGTGGTACCGGAGTTGAGCACCCGCACCGGCAGTTCTGCCTCGCCCCCGGGCTCAACGGTGACGGAAGACTCGTCCACGCTCGCCGAAACAGTCATGCGGCGCACCGTAATGTCCGGTGTGACATACCGTCACCGGCCACACAGGAACACTTTCGGGCAATCACGCTGCCCCTTGAGTCATCGCCAATTCCCTTTGGGAATCCCGGGCATTACTGTGGTTGGTCGGTAAAGGGAGACCCATGTGAATGAAATGTGTGGACCCGTGCCCCTGATCTTCCCATGTTTCATCGGAGCTCTCCCGCAGTCGCCCGAGGGGAGAGAGCGACGTGCTACAGACGAACGGAGATCGCATTACGGTGGCGCTGCGCGCCCAGGACCCGGTGTCGCAGGCCGGAGTGTCCAGCCAGTTACGCGCCCGCCCGGAAGTCCAGGTCATCGACTGGGATGAACGGGACGGTACGGACGCACCGCAGGTGGTGGTGGTCGTCCTCGATGTTCTCGACGATGTCACGTTACGTGTTCTGCGCCAGATCCAGCGGACCAGTACCGCGCGGGGAGTACTGGTCACCACCCACATCGACGAACAACAACTGGTGAACGCGGCCGAGTGCGGGTTCGTCGGCGTCGTCCGCCGCGCCGAGGCGACCCCGGAGCGCCTGGTCAAGGTGATCGGCTCGGTCGCGAGGGGCGAGGGCCGGGTCCCGCCCGACCTGCTCGGCAGCCTGCTCCAACAGGTCGGACGGCTGCAGGGTCAGGTGCTCGCACCCCATGGGCTGAACCTCACCGGATTCACCGCCCGCGAGATCGAGGTCCTGCGACTGGTCGCGGAGGGGTACGACACCGCAGACATCGCGATAAAGCTGTCCTACTCGGAACGGACCATCAAAAACGTCCTGCATTCCGTCATGACCCGACTGAATCTGCGCAACCGGTCGCACGCGGTGGCGTATGCCCTGCGCCAGGGACTGATCTGAGTACGGCCCCCGCAACGTCGTTCACAACGCCGTTTCGTATCGCTCGGCACCGCGCGGTGCCCCATGGGGCAGCCGGTCCTTCCCGAAGGACTGGCTCGCCCTCCCCTGCGTAGCACACGGACGACCCGCGAGGGTGGGGGTCCGATCGCCGATCCTGACCGTGGGGTGTGCAGTGGGTTCTGTACGGGGGTTCGTGCGCGGCGTACGAGGGTTACTGCCCCCTGCACCCGGAGTCCGGCGCTTCCGCCCGCCGCGGCCGCCCGCCGTCACCCGGCCGCATGTCTTCCCCGTCGGCGTGCTGGCCACCGTACTGCTCCTGGTGGTCGTCACGGGTGTCACCGGCGTCGCGGGCGGAGCGCCGGCCGCGGTCCCGCGTTCGGCGGTCACCCCGGCCGTGGTGGACGAGTCGCTCGACCCCGGCGGCTCCCTCACGGTGGCCAAAGAGGTCAGCACACCTGTGGTGCCGCCGCGGCCGGACATCGTGCTGCTGGTGGACGGCACCGGCAGCATGGACACCACCATCGAGGGGGTCCAGTCGGACCTGGCGACCATCACGGACCGGGTCCGCCGGGAGCAGCCCGACTCCCGCTTCGCCGTGGCGACGTACGGCGACCAGGGAGTCGACGGAGCACGGGTCTTCACGGTGCTCCAGGAACTCACGGACGACCTGGCGGCCGTACGGTCGGGTGTCGACGACCTCGACGCCACCCGCGGCGGCTTCAGCCCGGGACCCGCGGAGGACTGGATCAACGCGCTGTGGGAGATCGGCAACGGGGCGGCGGGAGACTTCCGGGAGGACGCGAGCCCGGTCGTGGTCCTCGTCGGCGACGCGTCCAGCCACGACCCCAGCATGGGTCATACGCTCACCGATGCCGTCAACGCCCTGCTGAACGTGGGCAGTCGGGTCATCGGGGTCGATGTGGAGACGGTTCTGGGCGACGGACTGAACGGCAACGGCGACAACGGCAACGGTCCCGACCAGAACCGGGAGCCGACCCACGATCCCGATCAGGCCACCAGGGTGGTCGAGGCCACGGGCGGCCGTCTCTTCCAGGACATCGACCCGGACCAGGTGGCCGACACGATCGCCGCGGGACTGACCAACCTGCCCACCACCGTCGGCCACCAGACGGTCGGCTGCGATCCGGCGCTCACCGTCGCCCTGAGCCCCGCCGACCGACAGGTGGCCAGCGGAGAGGTCGCCACCTTCGAGGAGACGATCACGGTGGCGGATGACGCTCCGCAGGGCATGGCCCTGAGCTGCACCGTCCAGTTCCTGCTCGACGGCAGGGCACCGGGTGGGGAAGCGCCCGTCGACGTCACACCGGCCCGCGCATTCCGCGGCCAGCGGATCGCCCCCGACGAGGCCGACCACGGCGAGGACGCGCTCGGCGACGGGCCGGGCGTTCCCGACGGATCGTCCTCCGGCGGCGGGACCGACTCCGGCAGCGGGTCCGGCTCGGGCGGCGGCTCCGCTGCCGGAGGTGACGGAGCGGTCTCCGGAACCAGCGCCGGTGGCGTGGCCGGTGGTACGGACGGTGGCGGGAACGGCGGGCTTGTCGGCGGCGTGACCGGCGGATCCGGCGACTGCGGCGGCGGGCTCGTCGCCGGACTGCTCGGTGGTGTCATCGGCGGCCCCGCCGACTGCGGGCACGGCGGGAGCAGCAACGGAGGGAACGGCAACGGAGGAAGCGCCGACGAGATGAACGGCGGTTCATCCGGGGGCGGTTCATCCGGGGGCGGTGGGGCCGACGGCGGATCGGACGCCGGGGCCGTCGACGGGACGGACGCCGGAACGACCGGTGGGGCGGACGGTGGTGACGGCGCAACCGGCGGCGCCACGGCCGGTGTCGGCGGCAACCAGAACGAGGGCCGGAACGACGGTGGGGACCGGACAGACGTGCCGCACGGCAAAGGAAACGACGGTGGCGACCGCCGTGACGCAGCCGACCGTGTCGGCGCCGCCGCCGTCCCCGAGGACTACCAGCAGCACATCACCATCACGGTCAACGACCTGACCGCGCCCGTCGTCACCGTCGACGACCGCACCGTGGCAGCCACCGGCGACAACGGCGCGGTCATCGACTTCACCGCCACCGCCGAGGACACGGTCGACGGCACCCTGCCCGTCACCTGCGACCCCGCGTCCGGATCGCGTTTCCCCGTCGGCACCACCCGGGTCACCTGCACCGCGACCGACTCGTCCGGCAACACGGGCACCGGCACGGCCACCTTCACGGTCAGCCCGGCCCCCGTGCCGAACGAGGCGGACCTCGCCGTACGGGCCGCCGTGTCCCCCGCCACCAGCTACACGGGCCTGACGACACGCGCCGACTTCACCCTCACCAACGCGGGGCCGAGGACGGCGCGGAACGTCGTCCTCACCACCACCTGGCCCCGGGTGAACGGCTCCGGCGACCGCACGCTGTCATCGCCGTCGCACTGCACCCGCGCCAGGCCCTGCACCATCGCGCCGGGCAGCCGCGTCGTCGTCACCCAGACCGCGGTCCACGACACCGCCGTACGCGGTGAGGTCCGCGCCTCGGTCACCGGTTCGCCCGGCGACCCGCGGCGGGCGAACAACACCGCCACCGCTCCGCTACGCGTCCTGCAGCCGAAACTGACCGTCACCCCGACCGTGGCCCGGCCCGGCGACGTGGTACTCGCCCGCGGCGCGGACTTCCCGCCCGGCCGCACGATCGCCCTCACCTGGAGCCGCGGCATCACCGCGGCACAGCCGACCGTACGGGTCGCCCCGGACGGTACCTTCGAGGCCCAGGTGCCGGTGCTGCGCAAGGATCAGTTGGGCCCGCGGGTGCTCCGCGCCCGAGTGCCGGCGCTGGACCGGATGCATGGCCCGAAGGAGGATGTGCTGATCGTGCGACGCAGCCTCCAGCCACCGGACTTCGCGGGGCGGAGGTGAGCGGCCAGCCATGATCCACGAGGTCGACGAGGCGCTGCGCACGATGTTCCGCACCGACGCCCTGGCGGGCGGTCAGGTGGCGGTGGTCTTCGACGCCCCCACCCGCGACTGGGCCGCCAAGGTGAACGCCCCCACCGTCAACCTGTACCTGTACGACATCCGCGAGGACATGCGCCGCCGTGAGCGCGGCCTGCTCAACGAGTACGACGAGCAGGGCGCAATCGTGGCCAGGCGCCGCCCGCCCCGGTTCTTCAAGCTGTCGTATCTCATCACCGCGTGGACCAGACGCCCGGAGGACGAGCACCGTCTGCTCTCGTCGCTCCTCTCCTGTCTCCTCCGGTACGAGGCGCTGCCCGCCGAACGCCTGACCGGCACACTGGGCGAGATCGGTGTGTCCGTCCCCATGACGGTCGCGCTGCCGCCGCCCGAGGACCGGTCGTTCGCCGACGTGTGGAGCGCGCTCGGCGGAGAACTCAAGCCGTCGCTCGACCTGGTGGTGAGCGTGCCGGTCACCGAGTCCCCGGTCTATCCGGCGGGCCCGCAGGTCGGCGAGGAAGGGGTGCGGCTCGGCTTCGGCGAGCTGCCCCCGACCGAACCGCCGTCCACCGGGCCGACTCGGCGGACACCGGGCGGCGCGCACCTGCCGGTCTACGGGGCGCGCGGGGGCGGCATAGCGTCGCGCGTGACGGAAGAACGCGCGGAATGACGGCCCCCACCGGCCCGGCGGAATCGGCCGCCCCGGACAGGAACCTGCGCCACCTCCTCGACCGCGCCGTCCTCATCGAGCAACGGGTACGGCGGGCGGTCCATGCCCGGCAGCTCACGGATCCGGCCCCCGACGACGCCTTCCGCGGTCTGTACCTGAGCGACGAGACGGTCCACCGGCTCCTGGACGCGGGCCCCCGCACGTTCGCCGTCACCGCTCCCGACAGCACGGACACCGGCTTCCTGGCGGAGGTGGAGTCACGTGCCGACGCGGCGGAGGCGAGTGGCCGTCCCACCCGACTGCGCACCCTCGCCCACGACTTCGGCCTCTCGCCACTGGATGTCGAGATCCTGCTGATCGCCCTCCTCCCGGACCTGGACGACCGCTTCGAGCAGTTCTACGGCTATCTCAACGACGACGTCACCCGCCGCCGCCCCACCACGGGTCTCGCCCTGGGGCTGTGCGGCCTGTCACCCGCCGACGCGGCAGCCCGTTCCCGGCTGTCCTCGGGGGCCCCGCTCCGTACGGGCGGCCTCCTGCTGGTGGCGGAACCGGACCGCCCTTTCCTGGCCCGCGCCCTGCGCGTCCCCGACCGGGTCACCGCCCACCTGCTGGGCGACGACACCGCGGATCCACGCATAGTGGACCTGTTGGTTCCACGACCGAACACACCCGGCGTCGAACCCGGCGTCGAACCCGCTATCGGTACTGGTATCGGTACCGGTCCCGGTGTGGCCCTCGGTGCCGAACCGGGCATCGGCGACCCGGCTCCGCTGGCCCGCGCCCTGGCCGCCGGTGTCTCGCTCGCGTATCTCCGTGAGGAACAGGGCGGCGCGGGCTCGGCACTCGCCGCTGCCGCCCTGGCCCACGCGGGCCACGGTGTGCTGGCCGTCGACCTGGACCGGGTGGCCCGTGACATGAACCCCGCGGAGGCGATAAGGATCCTGACCCGCGAGGCGAAACTCACGTCCTCCGGGCTGGTGTGCGCCCCCCTGGACGCGCTGGCCCGGGAGCCTGACAGGACGGAGGTCATCCGCGCGGTGACGGACGTTCCGGTCCCCGCGGTTCTGGTCGGCAGGGTCCCGTGGGACGCGGCATGGTCGACCCGCCCGCCGCTGCTGCTGCACGCCCCGCGCGTGGAGCCCACGGCACGGGCGGCGCTGTGGGCGGCGGCGTACGCCGGTCCCCTTCCCCCGGGCCTGGACGTGACGCACGTCCTCTCCCCTTTCCTGCTGACCCCGGACCAGATCGCCCGCGCGGCCCGCGCCGCGGCCCAGACCGCGACGCTGGACGGCGGCGCCCTTCGCCCGGACCATATC
The DNA here is from genome assembly GCF_053601275.1 of Streptomyces sp. NPDC004752. Classification (NCBI taxonomy): domain Bacteria; kingdom Bacillati; phylum Actinomycetota; class Actinomycetes; order Kitasatosporales; family Streptomycetaceae; genus Streptomyces; species Streptomyces sp. NPDC004752. The sequence goes on from NZ_JBSGBN010000008.1 coordinate 20,125, forward strand.
CGCGTCGGCGCCCGCTCCCAGAACGCGGCGGGCCTGGACCGGCTGGCCCGCCGCACAGAACCGGCGGTGACCTGGCAGGACCTGGTACTCCCCCCGGACACGCACACCCAGCTCCGCGAACTCGCGGCCCGAGCCCGCCACCGGGACCAGGTGCTGGGTGAGTGGGGCATGCGACCGGGCGGCGGCCGGGGCCGAGGTGTGACGGCCCTGTTCGCGGGCGACTCGGGCACCGGCAAGACGATGTCGGCCGAAGTGATCGCCGCGGACCTGGGCCTTGACCTCTACACCGTCGATCTGGCGACGGTCATCGACAAATACGTGGGTGAAACGGAGAAGAATCTGGAGCGCATCTTCTCCGAAGCGGCGGGAATCAACGGCGTCCTGCTCTTCGACGAGGCCGACGCGATCTTCGGCAAGCGCTCGGAGGTCAGGGACGCGCACGACCGTTACGCGAACGTCGAGAGCGCGTACCTGCTCCAGCGCATGGAGACCTTCGACGGTCTGGCCGTCCTGGCCACCAACCTCCGCGCCAATCTGGACGATGCGTTCACCCGCCGCCTGGACCTGGTCGTCGACTTCCCCCTCCCCGACGCCGCCCACCGCCGCGCACTCTGGGACCGCTGTCTGGCCCCGATCCTCCCCGGCACCACGGACCTGGACCTGGACTTCTGCGCGGAGTCCTTCGAACTGTCGGGCGGCAACATCCGCTCGGTGGCGGTCACGGCCGCCTACCTGGCCGCGGACTCGGGCCACCCGGTGACCATGGCCGACCTGATCCACGCGGTACAACGCGAATACCAGAAACTGGGCCGCCTGACACTGGCTTCGGAGTTCGGGCCGTACACGCCCCTCCTGCTTACGGGCTGAATTTACGCGGAGCCTCGCGTTGCCTGCACCTCAGAGCCGTCCGGAAATTTCAGGGCAGCAATATGCGACAGCATCCGGGCATATGACGAGAAAGCAGGTTCGCTGGACCCTTCCAGCGGCTCTCCATTGAAGAAATTATCCCAGTAGTCCTCACCCGAGAACTCGTGGATGCGCCGGTCTTCAGGGTCTCGCAGGTTAATGGCAAGGGATGACTGGTTGGTGCCGAACCACGTTGCAATGGGATACATGCCCGCCTGATCGACAAAGAGATCCCGGTCGTCCTCACCCATGACGCCAACTTTGACTTGATACCATGAAACCATGTCTGAATCCGCTGCATTGCAATCGAAATCAAACCTACTGAACCTGACGAGGATGGGCGGGAATGCAACCCGCCCGACCTGAACAAAAGAGAGAGTCTCACGCACCCGACGGAACCACCTCGGAATCTGAACGCGATCCCGCCGCGCATAATCATCGAGTTGGCGACTCGATTCCCTGATAAAGCGAAGTGACGGAAAATTCTCGACGAACCCGCAAAGCCCCTCCTTCTCCTCATCTTCCAAGGAGGATGAGTTGATCCACCTCAACGCATCACTGAACGAGCCTTCTGCCGCTTCTCCGGAATGATTGTCGTCACGCACTGATCAGTCTCCATCGGAGAGTAGGTCGATCTTATTGATGACTGCCTCGTAATTTCCTTCCTGTCGAACGCCGGTGACTTGTTGACCGTTCTTGTCCACACACTCCGGGTGTACGTCGTACGGGTAGCTCCGCTTCCCGTCCCATACCCACTGTGCGGCAACACCTTTCAGATTCGCCGCCACCCCCGCTATCTGTTCTGCACCGTCGAAAACACCCCGGACAGCCTTGTGGAAGGCAGACTCGTATTTCGTCTGCTGATCCCCTTTGTAGTAGACGGCACCCACGTGCCCCGTAGGCACCGTGAACTTCTTTCTGGACGCACCGTCAAGCGATTCCTCCACCATTCTTGGAGGCGCTTGAGAAGAGTTATGAAAGACGAGGTGAGCAGTATCACTGCGCATTTCGTGATGGAAATCGATCCACTTTTCCCCTGCCGCAATGTCGCCTGCATTCTGGGCCCTGTCGAGCACGACAAGGATGTAATCACTCGGAATCCACTCATGATGCCCCGGCATGGCATCCCGGAATCTCTTCTTCACAAATCCACGCGCACTCTTGAACGGCCTCTTGTTCCAAGCCCTCTCGAACAACTCCATGTCAACTTTCACCTTCTCCCCCTCATGCTCAACAAGCTCATGCCCGCCCGCGGCCATCTTCTTCAGGAAAGGAACGATGGAACGCGCCGTAGGAATCGCCTTGCGCAGGATCTCCTTGTAATCTGCACTCGTTCGCTCTATCACGCCCGCCGCAACGGGAGTCGGGGGGCTCGCTTTGGCCGTGACCACAAAGTTCGCAGGATCCTGGCCGGATGAACTCACTTCAAGCGCTTTGAGACCCCTCGGCCGCAGCCGCATGAGAACCTTTTTGATTATCCGATCAAGTGCCTGATGGCTGGGCACGGGCTTTGATGTGGGTGTGGCGAGGAGTTCTCCAGCCTCCCTTTTCACGTCGGCACTGCGCCGCGTCTCTTTCTCCGGACGGTTTTCCGGACGGCCCTGCGGGTTCTTCTGGCCCGGCCGACTGTTGTATCGGTCACCTGCGCCCCTTCCGCGCCTTCCCCTCCTGAGCTGGTTCCAGACCTTCTTGCCGAACCGGGCGATCCGCGCAGCGATTCTGTCAATCGCTCGGTTGACCGGTCGGGAGACCTTCTGGAAGGTCTGTCGGATCTTGTTGGCCAGCCCTCCGATCCCCAGCAGCGAAGCCAGTAGTCCGATCAGCAGGGGAATGCTGGCGGCCAACGCCGTCTCAACCATTTTCGGGACGCCCGCCGAGCCACCGCCTGCGATGGCGATCACCGCGTCCAGGACCGCGTTCACGAACTCCACGAGCTGAGCACCCTGCGTCACGATGAAGGTGACGATGTCGATGATCGCCTTGACGGCACGGACGAAGGCCGATGCCGGGTTCAGCAGGGACAGAATCCATGTGACGCCGGCGACGATGACCGTCGGGATCAAGTAGGACTTGAGTTCTTCCAGGATCGTGGACTTGAGGTCGCCCACCTCGCCCTGGATTTCCTTCGTCGCGCCGGCCGGGCCCTCCGTCGCCAGTGCCTTCGCCACCGGGACCGACTGCTCGACCTTGGTCATCGCCTGGTCCGGGACGCCCTTGCGGGTGATGCGGGCTCTGATGTTGGCCCACGTCAGGCCCAGGAGGGAGGCGATGAGTTGGATGATTCCCTTGAGGTCGAACTTCGCCGGGATCTCCAGGCCCGCCTGCACCGATGTGCCCAACAGCCATGACACCAGGCCCGATTGGAGGTGGGCGGCGATGTTCGACAGGAACTGCTGCAAGCCCGCGCCGAGCGAGCGGACCAGGTTGCCCAGGAAACCGATCGGATCCTTGATGATCCTGGTGATCGCGCTTGCGGCCTTGGCCAGGACGCCCATCAGGAGGTCCTTGAGTTGCTTGATGGTCTGGATGACGCCCACCACCGCGTCGACCGCCTTCTGGACCAGGCCCTTGTTCGCCTCCTGGAGTTTCTTGATCTCCTCGTCCACCGCGTGCAGCGCCTGGGTGTATTTCTGTGCCAGGTTCTGGACCAGTTCCTGCGACTTGTCGTTGACCTCCGATTCGAGGTCGTCGAACTTGCCCGCGAAGTCCTGGGCCGCGTCCTCGCCGAACTGCCGAAGGTCCGCGGGGAGTTTGTCGACCTCCGCCTTCAGGTCCGCACGGCCTCGCGCGATACGCGCCTTGGCCCGGCCCAGTTCCCCGCCGATCATGTCGGCGATGGACGAGATGACGCTCTGCATCAGGTCGACGTAGAGTTTTCGGGACTCCTGGAAGAGCCGGTTCGCCTTCTCCGGCATGCCCGTCAATTTGTCCTTGGCCCATTTGGCCGGGCCGAGGAAACCGCCGTAGCGCTTGCCCTTGTACTCCTTCATCCGGCGCTTCTGGTCCCTGTTGAAGGCGTCCCGGGCCTTCTTCTCACCCTCCTCGAACTGCTTGTCGACCTTGCCGTCCAAGCCGTCCAGGATCTCCTTGACGTCCCGCTGCGTCGCGTCGAAGACCTTCTGGAGCTTGGCCGTCACCTCCGCCCGCTTCTGTTCGTCCTTCGACTTCGTCTCGCCCTTGCCGCCGTCCACCGCCTTGCCCGCCGCGTTGCGCTTGGCGGTCAGCGCCGCCATCGCCGTCGCCCCGGCCCCCGCGGCACCCGCCTTCGCCGTCGCCAGCTGCTGCTTCTCCGCGGCGCGTGCCTGTGCCGGGGCCGTCGCCGAGTGCTGTTCGGCCTTCTTCTTCTCTCCCAGCGCCTCGGTGAACTGCGGCTCATTGCCCCTGGCGAGCTGCTCCTCGGTGACGTCGGCTGCCGCCATCTGCTGATCGGTGTGGTGCGGGCCCGCGGAGAAGTCCGTGACCTCCGGCGGCTGTTGCTGCGGGGTGGCGTCGGCGGCGTTCGGCGCGCCCGGGTTGGCCGGCGGCTGGTCCGGCGTCATGGGCGTGACGTGCTTTTCCTTCGCCTGTGATGTGTCCGGCGCCGCCTTGGTCGTGGTCTCGATGTCCTTGGCCGAGGACTCCTTGCCCTCGGTGACCTTGCCGTCGACCGCACCCTTGATCTTGTCCGCCTTGCCCGAGTCGGCGAACTTGTCGGCCTCGTCCAGGTTCTTCGGCGCCTGGGCGTCGATCGCGTCATTGACCGCCGTGATGAAGGCGGCCTTGTCGAACTTCCCCGGCTCGGCCGCGTTCATCTTCTCCGCGTTGGCCGCCTTGCCCTGTGCCTGCTTGTCGTCGGGCGGGGCCTTCGCCGCGGCCTGCGCCGAACGGGATTCGGCACTCGCGGCCTTGTGCCGGGCCAGTTTCTGCTTCTTCGCGGCGATGTCGGCGTTCACCCTGCGCATGCCCGGTGCCTGGGAAGGCGGCGGCTTCACCGGAGCCGTGTAGCGCTGGGCCACCAGACGGGCGACGGCCGAGTTGCCCGCCGAGCCCTGAAGCCGCCGCAGGCTGCCAGGCGTCAGCCCCCGTCCGGAGGGCGCCTGCGCGGGCGCCCCCTCCAGCGTGCCCTCCGGTGTCTGCGCCGGTGCACGTTCCGGAGCCGGGTTCGCCGACCTGGCGGACACCGTGGGCTTCGCGGGCTTCTCCGAGGCAGCCTTCACCGCGTCACCCGGCCGGCCGGATGACGACGGAGTGGGACCCTGGTGCGCGGCGCGTCCGCAACATGTCTGTCAGAGTGCGGTCCGGCGGGGCGGTCCCCCAGGACGTCCGGGTAGGGCCGCGGGCAGAGATCGCTGCCCGATCAGGCCGGCCCACTGCACCTTGGGGCAACGACGTCTGTACTCCGGTGCGGCCGAAAGCCCTGTCTCACGGATCCCGTGTCCGGGAACAATCGCTCTCGCTTCCCTGGTCAACCCGGTCAACTGGTCGACCTGGTCGAGGAGACCCGGTCAAGGAGAGTGGTATGCCGTCGTACCTGTCCCCGGGCGTCTACGTCGAAGAGGTGGAATCCGGGTCCCGACCGATCGAGGGGGTCGGGACCTCGGTCGCCGCCTTCATCGGGTTCGCTCAGCAGGGTCCGTTCAACGAGCCGACCCTCATCACCAACTGGACCCAGTTCCTCAGCGTTTTCGGCGACTTCGTCGAGGGGACCTATCTCGCTTCCTCCGTCTACGGGTACTTCGCCAACGGTGGCGGTATCTGCTACGTCGTACGGATCGGCGGCGGAGCCGAAGAGCCGACGGGGGCGGTCGAGGGCCCTGCGGAGGGGACCGCCGGGCGGGTGGGGCCCACCGCCCGGCTCGGCCCGTACTCCGTGCGGGCGCTGCCCGGCGCCACCGGAGAGATCACCGTCGAGGTGGCCGACCCCGACGGCGAGGACCCGCCCCAGGACGTCTTCACCTTGATCGTGAAACGGGACGGACAGGTCGTCGAGACATACCCCTCCGTGACCACCAAGCGCAGCAAGGACAATGTGGCCACCCAGGTCCGGGCCCGGTCGCAGCTCATCCGGCTGGAGGAGCCCGGCAAGGGGGCCGCGCCCGCCCGGCCCGCGGTGCAGTCGGTGACGCTGGCCACGGCGCCCGGTGCCGGACCGGGCGGCGGGGTCGTCGGGGTCCCCGACGCGCTGTCCGTCGACTCCTATGTCGGCGATCCCGACCAGCGCACCGGGTTCGGCGGGCTGGAGGCGGTCGAAGAGGTCACGATGGTGGCCGTACCGGATCTGATGAGTGCGTACCAGCGTGGGGCGCTGGACCTGGAGACGGTGATCTCCGTGCAGCGCGGGCTGATCACCCACTGCGAGGCCATGGGCGACCGGATCGCGATCCTCGATCCGCCGCCCGCCCTGAGCCCGCGCCAGATCAAGACCTGGCGGGAGGAGACGACGGGTTTTGACTCCCGGTACGCCACGCTCTACTACCCGTGGATCAAGGTGTTCGACCCGGCCGTCGGCCGCGACGCCTTCGTTCCTCCGAGTGGGCACATCGCGGGCGTGTGGGCACGCAACGACGAGACGCGCGGGGTGCACAAGGCGCCGGCCAACGAGGTGCTGCGCGGCGCGGTCGGTCTGCAGACGCAGATCACCAAGGGGGAGCACGACCTGCTCAATCCCATCGGGCTCAACTGCATCCGTGCCTTCCCCGGCCGCGGCATCCGGGTATGGGGCGCGCGCACGCTCGCCGACGATCCGTCGTGGCGCTACCTCAATGTGCGGCGGCTCTTCAACTACCTGGAGGAGTCGATCCTCGCGGGCACCCAGTGGGTGGTCTTCGAACCGAACGACGACGCGTTGTGGGCCCGCATCCGGCGCACCATCTCGGCGTTCCTGGTCAACGAGTGGCGCAAGGGCGCCCTGTTCGGGCTGACACCGGACGAAGCCTTCTATGTGAAGTGCGACCGCGAGACCAATCCTCCGGAGTCGATCGAGGCCGGTCAGGTCATCTGTGAGGTCGGGGTGGCCCCCGTCAAACCGGCGGAGTTCGTGGTGTTCCGGCTCGCCCAGCTGTCGGCCGGGTCGGGTGGAATCGACGAGTGACGCCACGGCCCCGAGGGCCGTCACGACCGACAGAATCCGCAGTACCCGCAGGGACTAGGAGGCTGGCATGCCGCTCCCCGAACTCGACAGTTCCGTAGGACATTCCTTCGGCCTCGAATTCGACAGTGTGCTCATCAGGCAGATCACCGAGGTCAGCGGCCTGAAGATGGAGCAGGACGTCATCGAGTTGAAGCAGAACACCGCCGACGGCAAATACGCCATCAAGAAACTCCCGGGTCGTCCCAAGGCCGGTGAGGTCACCGTCACCCGCGGGCTGACGGAGGACAACAGCTTCGAGCAGTGGATCAAGGATTCCCGGTTCGGGAAGATGACCAACGCCCGCCGCAACGGCTCGATCATCGTCTACGACTACGAGGGCATCCCGATCAAGCGCTACAAGCTGATCAACGCCTGGCCCAAGTCGTTGGAGATCAGCACCCTCAAGGCCGGTGACACCTCCGTTCTCACCGAGAAGCTGTCGATCACCTACGAGAGCGTGGAAGTCGACTGATGCGGCGTACGATCGCGACGCCCTCCGCCACCGCACCCGGAACCGCGGCGACGACGGCAACGACGGCGGACCGGACCGGGCGTGTCGACACGCTGCGCACCGAGTTCGCCTTCGAACTGCCCCGCGGCTACGTGGACGAGTCCCAGGTCGTGCACCGCAGCGGGGTCATGCGGCTCGCGACCGCCCGGGACGAGCTGATCCCGCTCCGGGACGACCGGGTACGGGAGAACTCCGCCTATCTGTCCGTGGTGTTGATCTCCCGGGTGCTGGTGCGACTCGGCTCGATCGAGGACGTCCACCCGGGGATCGTCGAGGACCTGTTCGCCTCCGACCTCGCCTTCCTCCAGGACTTCTACCGCCGTATCAACGCCGAGGGACACACCCGCGCCGCGGTCACCTGCCCCTCGTGCCAGGAGAGCTTCGCGGTGGACCTGTCCGGTGGTGGTCGCCTGGGGGAATCATGACGTACGCGGCCGACCGGCTCCACGAGGAAGTCGCGTACCTCGCCTATCACTTCCACTGGTCGCTCGACCAGATCCTCGACCTTGAGCACCCGGACCGGCTGCGGTACGTCCAGCATGTCGCCCGGCTCAACGAAGGGTGACAAGGGTGACACGGATGGGATGGCTGCCCTGGCCGGCCGGGCGGCGCGGAGGCGACCCGCGGGGCGACGGCGCCAAGGGCCCGGTGCCCGCACCCACGCCTGCGTCGGAGACGAGCCGTCCGCCGGTGCGGGCCGCCGGGTGGCGGGACCTGCCGCCGCTCCAGCGCACGATGGACGCTCCCGCCCTGGTCACGGATCCGGTGGGGTTCCGCGGTTCCCTGGACACCTGGCGGGACGCGTCCTTCCGCACGCCGCTCGGACACCTGGTGAGCCCGCAGGCCCCGTCCGGCCTGGGCCATGGTCTCGCCACACCGGCCGCGCCCGGGGAGACACCGGCGGTCGGCCGCGAGGTCCGCGCCGACACCACGGGTGGGGCGCCGCGGTCGAACCCGCCGGTGCAGCGCATGGCGGGACCGACCACCGAGGACGCGGCGCACACGGCCTCGGCGGACACGGGGCGTACGGGCTCGGCCGACGTGGGGCCCACGGTCTCGATCGAGCCGCTGGTCTCGGCCCGCCCACCTGCCATGCGGGTACGTCAGCTCATCGCCGTGCCCGTCGACGCCGCACACTCCGACCCGCCCATGCCCCGGCCACCGTCAGCACTGTCCGCCCGGTCATCGCCGTCACCGTCCTCACCCCCCTCACCGCCCGCACCGCCGGTCCAGCGGGCCGCCGCACCCGGCCGCATCGGCCCGCATGCCTTCGGCCTCGGTGAGCCGCTGGCCGAGTTGCCGCTCACCGCCCGGCGTGACGACACCCCCGGCATCAGCGGTTCGCGGTCACCGGACGAGTCCGATGCCGTCGCCGCCTCCCCCGACGATCCGTCACCGGACCCGCCCGCCCGGCCGCTGCTCGCCGACGACCCGCTCGTCGTCCGTGCGGCGGACACCGGTCCGCTGCCGGAGCCGACGGCCGCCGCGCCCCCCGTACGGATTCAGCGGGCAGCCGCGGACGGGACACCGGCAGCTCCCGAACCGGGCCCGTCGAGCGAGCCGTTGGCGCCGCTCGTCGCGCAGCGTTCGGTGCCGCTCTTCTCCGGTGTGCGGCCACCGGAGGCGCGCGACGCGTCGGCCGGACCCGAGCAGCGGGTCGTGGTACCGGTGCGCTGGTTCCGGCCCGCCGAAGGGCACCGGACCCCGGGCACCGGCCACGCGGAAGGAGCACCGGCCAAAGGCACCGCGGACTCCGTACCGGCCGTGCCCGTGCCGTCCGCCCAACGGTCACTCGCCCCGGCTGCCGCATCCCTTCCCCCGCCGGCCGTCGCACGCTCACTCGCCCCGGCCGTGTCCCGGTCGCCGGTGGCGGTCGACGCCGGTTCCGTGGCCGTCGCCGCCGGGGTGGCGCAGCGCATGGCCGACGGTTCCGTCGTCTTCCGGCCGGGGTCCGCCTCGCCCGTGCGTCCTACGCCACCGTCGCCGCAGTCATCCGCCTCCGTGCCGTCGTACCCCTCCCTACCGTCCTACGCTTCCGTACCGTCGTACGCCGCCGGGCCGCTCCCGCCGTCCGTCCAGCGCACCCGTGCCGTCGCAGCCGCCGCCGGACCCGTTCGGTCCGCCCGGTTGTTCCCGACCGTTCAACGTGACATCGAGACCACCGAGCCGGATCCCCCCGCTCCCCCGATTCCCCCGGCTCCCCCGCTCCCGCCCGGCCTGCCCGATCCGCCCGCCCCGTCGTCACCGGATCCCGTTCCCGAAGCCTCGGCCACCGCCCCGGCCACCCCCGGGGAGCACACCGACGAGCCCGGCCCCGGCGGTCCGCCGAAGGTGGACGACGCACTGGTCCGCGCCCTGTTCGTGCCGCTCAGCCGACTGCTCAAGGCAGAGCTGCGGCTGGACCGGGAACGGGCCGGACACCTGATCGACACCAGGCACTGACCGGTCTGTGACCAGCCACCGGCCGCGTGCGGACCGCACGGACCGAACACAGAGAAGGGATACGGCATGGCCGTGACCGACGACCCGGCGGTCAGCGTCTGCTTCGTCGTCACCGTGGACGGCATCGAACTCGGCTCGTTCAACACCTGCGAGGGCCTGGGCTGTGAGGTCGTGCTGGAACAGCGCGAGGAGGGCGGCAACAACACCCATCTGTGGCAGCTGCCCACCCGCCTGAAGTACCCGAACATCAAGCTGTCCAGGCCGCTGACCCGGGAGACCGAGAAGGTGGCCAAGTGGTTCGCGAGCATGACCACCGGGATCAAACGCAGGACGGCCCACATCGAGGCACGTACCGGTGACGGACGGCCGGTGGCGAAGTGGGGGCTGCTGGAGGTGGTGCCGGTGCGCTGGACCGGGCCGGCGTTCAATCCGGAATCCCCCAAGGTGGCCATGGAGACGATCGAGATCGCCCACCACGGCTTTGTGACGATGGAGGACTGACCTGTGGGTTCCCCGGTGGCGTTCAGCGCGGCGGGCGCGGGTGCGGTCGCCGCCCAGGGGGGCGGGGCCCGGCCCAAGCTGGAGCACGCGTACCTGGAGCTGCGCACCCCGCCGCCGGGCGGGAGTCTGACGCCCGGCGGGCCGTGCGGGCGGATCGACTTCCAGTTCAACCCCAAGGAGCTGTCCCTGACCAAGGCGGCGGCCTGGAAGCGCACTCCGGCGAAGGGGGCGAAGAGCGCGGGGCCGCCGGAGTACCAGGGGCCGCAGCCCAGCAAGCTCACGGTGGAGATGTTCTTCGACGCGAGCGACACCCAGGACACCAGTGTGGTGACCGCGGTGGAGAAGCTGTTCGCGTGCTGTGTGCCGACGAGCGAGACACGGCAGCAACAACGGTCCTCACCGCCCTGGGTGGTGTTCCACTGGGGCGGACTCACCGGTTTCCCCGGTTATGTCAGCCAAGTGCAGGCGAAATACACCCTGTTCACCACGTCCGGTGTGCCGATCCGGGCGGTGTGCCAAGTGACCATGGAGGAGATCGCCGGGGAGACCCCGGGGCAGAACCCGACGTCGGGCGCTCTGCACGCGCGCCGTGTGCACCGGGTGCGTACCGGGGACTCGCTGGCGCTGCTGGCCTGGCGTGAGTACGGCGACCCGGCGGGCTGGCGGGCGATCGCGGAGGCGAACGGCATCGACGATCCGATGCGGCTGCCGGAAGGGCGCGAGCTGCTGCTCCCGGCGCTGGACGAACTGGAGCGGGCCGAGGGGCGGCACGGCACGCGCGGCGACGGACACGGCGGCGGACACGGCAGAGGTCGGTGAGGCGGGCGTCATGGTGAATCAGAGCGTGGCCAAGTCCCTGATGGTGGAGTTCGGCGGCCGTCCGCTCCCGCAGGCCCTGGCGAACACCCTGGTGGAGGGGTACGTGGACGACAGCCGTACCCTGCCGGATCTGTTCCTGCTGCGGTTCCGCGACCCCAGCCGGGTGCTGCTGGACCACACCGGGGTGCGGATCGGTACGGAGGTACGGCTGCTGGCCAGCGCCGACGGCGGTCCGTCGCCCCGTCCGCTGCTGACCGGGAGCGTGACGGCGCTGGAGGTGGAGATCGACGACACCGGGACCTACACGGTGGTGCGGGGACTGGACGAGTCCCATCGTCTCTTCCGGGGCCGCCGGGTCGCGGGCTACCAGAACATGACGCTGGCCGACATCTGTGTCCAGGTGGCGCGGCGGGCCGGGCTGCAGCCGGGCACGATCGACGTGGCGGGCCCGGTGCTGGAGCATGTGGCGCAACCCAACATCACCGACTGGGAGTTCATCGGCTCGCTGGCCGAGGAGGCGGGCGTCCAGGCGTTTGTGACGGATGGCCGGCTGCATCTGGCCAGGCCGACCGAGGCGGGCGGCGCCCCGGACCCCTCGGCCCGCGCCGAGCGCAACCCGCTGGTCCTGGAGATGGGTGACAACCTGCTGCGCTGCCGGGCCGGGGTGTCGGCCGCCGAGCAGGTGTCCGCGGTGGAGGTGCGCGGCTGGGACGTACGGGCCAAGCGGCCACTGATCGGCCGCGCCGACGCGGGCTCCACGGCGACGCTGGCGCTGGGGGTGACGGCGGCCGAGGTGGCGCGGCCGTTCGGCGCGGCCGACTTCGTGGTGTCGGACGCGCCGTACGGGAACCAGGCCCAGGTGGACCAGGCGGCGAAGGCGCTCGCGGCGCGGATCGCGGGGTCGTTCGCCGAGCTGGAGGCGGTGATCCGGGGCAATCCACAGGTGCGGGCGGGTGGCGCGGTCACCCTGGCCGGGGTCGGCGCCCCCTTCGAGGGCCGGTACACCGTGACCTCGTCGCGGCATGTGTTCGACCCGGTCCGCGGCTACGAGACCTGGGTGACGGTCTCCGGGCAGCAGGAACGCTCGCTGTTCGGGCTGACCGGCGGCGGCCCGGGAACCGGTGCGGCGGCGGGGGCCCGGTGTTCCGGACTGGCGAACGGCACGGTCACGGACACCAAGGACCCGGAGGGTCTGGGCCGGGTGAAGGTGCGCTTCCCGTGGCTGTCCGACGAGTATGCGAGCGACTGGGCGCGGACCGCACAGGCGAGCGGCACCGGCGGCGGGGAGGCGTTCATCCCCGAGGTCGGCGACGAGGTGCTGGTCGGGTTCGAACAGGGCCACCTGGACCGTCCCTATGTCCTCGCCGGGCTCTACAACGGGCAGGACAAGCCGGGCGGCGGGGGCGGCGGACCGGGGCAGGGTGCCGGTCCGCAGGCGGCGGAGGGCACCGCGGCGGTCGACCCCACCAGCGGGGCCGTCACCAGGCGTGCGTTCGGTTCCCGCAGCGGCGACAGGCTCGAACTGCTGGACGCCGCGAACGGCCCGCAGGGCGTACGGCTGTCGACGGGTGACGGAAAGCTGAGGATCAGCCTCGACCGCCGGGGCACCACCGTCGTGGTGCACAGCGACGGCGCGGTGGAGATCGAGGCGAAGGAACAGGTCTCGATCACGGCGGGCAACGGGGTCGCGCTGGACGCGGGCGGTGGAACGCTGGAGCTGACCGGCGACTCGGTGAAGCTCACCGCCCGTACCGGTGTCCACGTGGACGGCGGCAACGGCCAGGTGAAGCTCGCCACGGGCGGCGCGGTGGAAGTACGGGGCAACCAGGTGGCGGTGGCCGGCACCACCCGCACCGAGCTTCGGGGCGGCAGCACGCTGTCCGTCAACGCGCCACTCGTACGCATCAACTGAACGACGATCGCAGGCAACTCATCGCCAGGAACCGCAGGAACGTGATGAACCAGGCAGGGGGCACAGCACATGCCAGCAGCCGCACGCGTCGGTGATCCCACCGGGCATCCCGGGGTGGTCGGCCCGCCCGGAGAGCCCACCGTGCTGATCGGCGGGCAGCCGGCGGCCACCGTGGGCACCCCGCACCAGTGCGCCTCACCCGCCGCACACGCCCCGTCCACGATCGCCCCGCCGGGCAGTTCCAGCGTGCTGATCGGCGGTCGGCCCGCCGCCCGGGCGGGTGACAGGGCGGTCTGCGGTGCGCCGATCACGGCCGGGTGCCCGACCGTGCAGATCGGAGGCTGACCTGATGGGACGTCAATTCATCGGTGCGGGCTGGGCGTTCCCGCCACGCACGGACGCCACCGGCAGTATCGCGCTGGTCCGGGACGAACGGGAGATCGAGGAGTCGATCCGGCTGGTCCTGGCCACCTCACCCGGCGAGCGTCCGATGCGCCCCGAGTTCGGCTGCGCGCTCGGCGACTATGTGTTCGCGCCCGCGGACGCCGGTACGGCCGGGCAGCTCGCCTACGAGGTGCGGCTCGCGTTGGAGCGGTGGGAGCCGCGGATCGAGGTGGCGGACGTCGCCGTACGGTTCGACGAGGCGGACAACGGGGTGCTGTACATCGTCATCGGCTATGCGGTACGCGGCACCAACGACCCGCGCAACCTCGTCTTCCCGTTCTATGTGATCCCGGACGGTGCGGGAGCGGGCGGGGGATCCCTATGACGCTGCCCAGCCCCAACCTGGACGACCGGCGCTTCCAGGGCCTGGTGGACGAGGCCAAACGGCTGGTGCAGCAGCGCTGTCCCGAGTGGACCGACCACAATGTCTCCGACCCGGGAGTCACCCTGATCGAGGCGTTCGCCACCATGGTCGATCAGCTCGTCTACCGGCTCAACCGGGTACCGGACAAGAACTATCTGGCCTTCCTCGACCTCATCGGCGTACGGCTGTATCCACCGACGGCCGCCCGCACCGAGGTCACGTTCTGGCTGTCCGCACCGCAGCCCGACACGGTGCGCGTGCGGGCGGGTACGGAGGTGGCCTCGGTGCGCACCGAGGCCGAGGAGGCCGTGGTGTTCACCACCGGCCGGGACCTGTCGGTGGTGCCGTGCGAGCTGTCGCATCTCATCACCTGGCCGGCCATCGGCAACGCCACTGACCGGTCCGAGGAGTTGGCGCTCGGCCGCGATGTGCCGTGCTTCGGCCCCACGCCCGCCCCCGGGGACTGCCTCTGCTTCGGGCTGTCCGCTCCGGTGCCGGGCTGCGCGGTGGTGCTGCGCCTGGACTGCCGGGTGGACGGCGTCGGGGTCGACCCGCGCCGCCCGCCCCTGCGGTGGGAGGCGTGGGACGGCACCGCCTGGGTGGCGTGCGAGGTGGAGAAGGACGACACCGGGGGGTTCAACAAGGCGGGCGAGGTCATCCTGCACATGCCCGCCGGGCACACCGCCTCGGTGGTCGCCGGGCGGTCCGGCGGCTGGCTGCGCTGCCGGCTCGTGGAGGCGGCCGCGGACCGGCCGACGTACGTGGCGTCTCCGACGGTGCGCCGGGCGAACGCGTTCAGCATCGGCGGCACGGTGCAGGCCGCGCACGCCGAGACCATGGCGGAGGAGGTGCTGGGCCTGTCGGAGGGGATTCCGGGGCAGGGTTTCCGGCTGGCCCGGCCGCCGGTGGTGGCGGGCGAAGAGCCGTTCGTGGTGGAGGTGGCCGAGGGACCCGGCTGGGCGGGGTGGACCCGGGTGGACGACTTCGCGAACTCCACCCCGTACGACCGCCACTTCACCCTGGACCCCAACTCCGGTCAGGTGGACTTCGGTCCCGCCGTACGGGAGGCCGACGGCACGCTCCGGCTGTTCGGCGCCGTGCCGCCGAAGGGCGCCCCGGTGCGGGTGCGGTCCTACCGTACGGGTGGCGGACACCGGGGCAATGTGGCGCGGGGCGCGCTGCGGGTGCTGCGTAGTTCGCTGCCGTTCGTGGCCCGGGTGGAGAACCGGCGGCCGGCGCTGGGCGGGGTGGACGGCGAGACGGTGGCGAACGCGCGGGTGCGGGGGCCGATGACGCTGCGCACCCTGCACCGGGCCGTGGTGCCGCGTGACTACGAGTTGCTGGCCCGTGAGGTGGCGCCGGACGCTGCCCGGGTGGCCTGCGTGCCGGCCGGCCCGTCCGGTGACCGGGATCCGGGCCGGCAGGGCAACGAACAGGCTGGCGGGGTACGGCTGTTGGTGGTGCCGGCGGGGCGGGACGATGCACAGGGACGGATCCGGTTCGAGGAGCTGATCCCGCCGCGGGACACCCTGGCGATGATCGCGTCGTATCTGGACGAGCGGCGCCCGATCGGCACCCGGCTGGCCGTGGAGCCGCCGTACTACCAGGGCGTCACCGTGGTCGCCTCGGTGGTGGCGGGCCGTGGCGCGGCGGCCGACCGGCTGCGGGACGCGGCCCTGACCGCGCTGTACGGCTATTTCAACCCGCGCACGGGCGGGCCGGACGGGCGGGGCTGGCCGTTCGGGCGGCCCGTGCACTCCGGGGAGGTGTTCGCGGTCCTGCAGCGGGTGCCCGGTGTCGACCTGGTCGAGGACGTACGGCTGTTTCCGGCGGACCCGGTGAGCGGGCAGCGCGCCGAGGCCACCGCGAGGATCGAACTCGACCGGCATGCACTGGTGTTCAGCTACGAGCACCAGCTCCGGGTGCGGGAGGCGTGAGTGCGCGAAGGACTTCCAGGACTGCCGACGCCCCATCCGCTGCTGCATCAACTGCCCGCGGTCTACCTGGAGCAGCCTTTCGTCGAGCGGTTTCTGAGCGCGTTGGACGAGGTGCTGGCGCCGGTGCTGCTCACCCTGGACAACCTGCCCGCCCATCTGCATCCGCGGACCGCGCCCGAGGATCTGCTGGCGTGGCTGGCCGAGTGGGTCGCGGTGGAGGCGGACCCGGAGCGGCCGCTGGACCAGCGTCGCGCCCTGGTGAGCGGTGCGGTGGCCCGGCACCGCGAGCGCGGTACGCGGCACGGGCTGGCGGCGGCGATACGGCTGGAGACGGGCATCGAACCGGAGATCGAGGAGAGCGGCGGCACGTCCTGGTCCGGTGAGCCGGGGTCGGCGCTGCCCGGGTCGGCGCGTGCCTGGGTGAGGGTGCGGCTGCGGGTGGCGGACGAAGCGGCCGCCGCCCCGACGCGGGAACGGCTGGAGCGGCTGGTGGCCACCGAGGTGCCCGCGCATGTCGCGTACGAGGTGGACGTCGTCGTGGCGTCGGACGGGACGGGTGCGTGATGATCTGCCCCGAGTGCGGTCACCGCAATGCGGCGGTTACTCGCTTCTGCGGCTCCTGCCAGGCGTTCCTCGGCTGGGAGGAGGACGCGGCGGAGACGCCGGACGGCACCACGGAGGGTACGGCGGAGGGTGGGCCGGAGCGGGACGGAAACCGGCCGCCCGACGCGACGGCCCCGCCCGCTTCTCCACCGCCCGCGTCTCTCCCATCTCTCCCATCTCCCCCATCTCACCCGTCGCACCTGTCTGCGCCGGCCGTGCCACCGCCGTCGCCCGCCTCCGTCCCGGCCCCGGCGGACCCCGAGGGGCGGGCGGCGGCCCCGGTACGGCCCGGCGACCCCCGGCGCGACGAGTCCGGCGGCGGACCGGACCACCGCCCGGACCACCGCCCGGACCCGCCGGAGACGGCGACCACGCCCGCTGCCCCGCCGAGTTGGGCACCGCCCCGTCCGGACACCGCGCCGCGCCCGGCCGCTCGGCGCTGCCCGACGTGCGGTCGGGAGAACCCGTACGCCCGAAGGCTCTGCGTCGGCTGCGGCGCGCTGCTCGACCCCGCGCCGACGAGGACACCGACGCCGGATGTCTCTCCCTCGTGGTGGCGTCGGCTCGTGCCAGGCCGCGGGGAACGTCCGCTGGCCGCCGGGAGCCGACCCAGGTCAAGGCGTCCCAGGTGGCCCAGGCCGCGCCTGACACTGCCGGTGCTGCTGCTCGTGCTCGCCGCCGCGGCGTGGCTGGCCCGTTCACACCTGTCCGGTGTGCTCACGTTCACCGAGGACCGTGCAGGTGATCCGAAACCGCTGCACCCGATGACGGTGAGTGCGTCCAGCGAGTCGCCGGCCCACCGGGCGCAGACGGCCTTCGACGGGTTCAGCAACCGCTATTGGGCGCCGGCCGGCCGCGGGTCCGGCGCGGGGCAGTATCTGGACGCGGAGTTCGACCGTCCGGTGCGGCTGCGGAAACTGCTGATCACTTCGGGGAGTTCGGCGAAGGAGGACGAGTTCCTGACCCAGGCACGGCCGTCGGAGATCACCATCACCCTGATCTCCGCGAAGGGCGAGCGCACCACCAAGGGGATCAATCTCAACGACGCGCCCGGCCAGCAGAGTTTCGACGTGCGCGGCTCGGACGTGACACGGGTGAGGCTGACGGTGGACGCCGCTTACGGGGTCCGGGCCGACCGCCGGGTCGCCGTCGCCGAGGTGGAGTTCTTCGGCCGCCAGTGACCGCCCCGCACACCCCGTGCCGCGGAGGCGGCCCGGTGGGCTGGGGTGCTCGGGGCGTGGAAACGCCGACTTGAGTGCGCGTGCGACGTGCTTCAGGATCCTCTCATGATGTCTGAGCCACGTGACCAGGGCGAGCTTGTGGTGATCGGTGAGGCAGGCAAACGCTTCGGGCTGAGCGTCTCCACCCTGCGCTACTGGGAGGAACGCGGCCTGATCCACGCGACGGAACGGCGTGGGGGGCGCCGTTACTACGGCCCCGATCAGCTGCACCGCATCGGTCTGATCCAGATGTGGCGGGAGACCGGGCTGATGAGCGTGGACGAGATCGCCGTCGCCCTGGGCGGCGAGGGCGACTGGCGCGAGGCGGTGCAGGGACGCGTACGGGCGATCCAGGAGCAGATCGAACGGTTGCGGGTCGGCCAGGCGCATCTGGAGCACCTGTTGACGTGTCCCCGCGACGCTCCCGCCCTCGAGTGCGAGTACCTGCGCAAGGCGGTCGCGGAGCGGATGAGAGGCAACCCGGTCACCCCGGAGGATCTGCGCCACGACGGCGACGGGGATGCCGGGCCGCACCGCGGCCACCGGGCGTCCGCGCAGAACGGCCGTCGCACGTCCGCGTCACCGGCTCAGCAGAGCACGACGCGATAGATGCGCAGCCACTCGGCGGTCTGCAGCAGCAGGGCGAGGGTGTCCCGGACCCGCCACATGCCGGGACTGTCACAGGGGCGGTCGAGCAGCGCGAGCAGCGCGGCACGATCGACCAGGGGCGCCAAGGCCGAGTCCCGGTCGGACAGTTCGGCGCGCATCTGTTCCCGCAGGCCGGCCTCGTAGTCGGGATGTACGTTCACGGGGAACGATGTCTTGCGGCGCTCCAGGACATGGTCGGGCAGGGCGCCGGCCATCGCGTCGCGGAGCAGCCCCTTGACTCGGCCGCCGGGTGACTTGAGGTGCCACGGCGTGTTCCACAGGTATTCGACGAGCCGGTGGTCACAGAACGGGACCCGGACTTCGAGGCCGGCGCGCATGCTCGTCCGGTCGGTGAAGTCGAGCAGCAGCGGCAGCCAGCGTGTGAGGTTCAGGTGGAACAGCTCGCGCATCCGGGTGCCCAGCGGATCCTCCTCCCCGGCAAGCCGCGGCACCTCGGTCATCGCCTGTGCGTGGTCGTCGGTCAGATGCCGGGCGATGCGCCGCTTCAGGTCGTCGTTGAGGACGGGGCAGACGGCCTGGGGAATGGCCGCCCAGGGAAGGGCGTGCTCGGCGCGGGCGGCGGGCGAGTGGAACCACGGGTAGCCGCCCAGCGACTCGTCCGCCGCCTCGCCCGAGAGGACGACCGTGACCTCCTTCTTCACCGCCCGGAACATCAGGTACTGGGCGGCGTTGATGTCCGCGAAGCCGGGCACGTCGCGGGCGCGCAGCACCTCGGAGCGCGCCCGCAGCACGTCCTCGGTGGGCAGCAGGATCTCCGTGTGCCGGGTCCGCAGTGCCTGAGCGACCAAGTGGGCGAAGGCGGAGTCCTGTTCGGGGCGGGTGGCGTCGGGGGTGAAGTACTTCTCCTGGTCCTGGAATCCGACCGAGTAGGTGGCGGTGATGCCGTGGCCGACCCGGTCGGCGGCCAGAGCCGTGATCGCGCTGGAGTCGAGTCCGCCGGAGAGCAGGGCGCCGATCGGCACGTCGGACACGAGCTGCCGTTCCACGGCGTCCTTGAGCAGCTGCCGGACCGTACGGACGGTGGTGGGGTAGTCGTCCGGGTGCTCATGGCTCGCCAGCTTCCAGTACGGCCGTTCGCGGCAGCCGCCGACGTCGGCCAGGACGAGGTGTCCGGGACGCACGGCGCGGATCCGGCGGAACACCGACCGGCCGGGCACAGGGGTGACGCACAGCATCGCGGCGAGCCCGTCCTGGTCGACCTCGGGCGGTGCGAAGGGATGCGCGAGCAGCGTCTTGAGTTCGGAGCCGAACACCACCCCGTTCGGGTAGGGCAGGAAGTACAGCGGTTTCACGCCGAGGCGGTCACGGGCCAGCAGCAGCGTTCGCGGACCGGGATCCCAGAGGGCGAAGGCGAACATGCCGTCGAGGCGGGTCACACATTCCGGTCCCCACTCCAGGTAGGAGTGCAGCAGGACTTCGGTGTCCGAGGAGGTGCGGAAGCGGTGTCCGCGGGCGGTCAGCAGGCGGCGCAGCTCGCGGAAGTTGTAGATCTCGCCGCTGAACGTCACCGCACAGGGCGCCTCGCCGTCGCGCGCCGCGGTCATCGGCTGTCTGCCGCCCTCGACGTCGAGCACGGCGAGCCGGCGATGGCCCAGTGCCGCATGGCGTGACAGCCAGGTACCGCCGTCGTCCGGGCCGCGTGAGACGAGTGTCCCGGTCATCGCCTCAAGCACCTGGTGTTCGTTTCCCAGGTCCCGTTCCCAGTCGGCCCAGCCCGCGATTCCGCACATACTCCCTCGCTCCTTTTGGGTGGGACGGTTGCTTTGTTCGTCCCGTGTTGCGAGGTTCGCAGCTCAAGTCGGCTTGAGGTCAACCCGGGGTTGTCCCCGCCGGCCATCGCCCTTGCCCAGCCGACGCCGGACGGGGCACGACCCGTCACATTCGCCAAGTGCGAAGGTTTCTAAGTGTTCTGGACGTGGGCAAGGGCCAGGTCGAGCAGGTGGCGGAGGCGGGTCGGGCTGGGGGCGACGGCGGTCGCAAGCAGCGCCGGTCCGTTCGCGAGCGGGGCGATGACAGCGGCGCCCTCTTCCGGATCGCCGCCGATCAGGTGCGCTTTCCCTGCCGTGGGGGCCTCGGGATGGACGACGAGGAGCTGTCCGGTGGCCCGGTGTCCGCTCAGCACCGCGGGACCGTCCCAGGCGGAGGTCGGATCGCCGTAGGCGTTCTCCTGGTCGAGGAGCAGTCGGCCGTCCCAGCGCACCGTCAGGCGGGTGCTGAGGGATCCGGGCGGCTCGGCCGTGCGGCCGAGGAGTTGTTCCTCCCTGAACAGCAGCCGGGAGGTGGGGGCGAGGTCCAGGACGTAGGACTGGCGCAAGGTGCTGCCCCGGGTGCTGATCAGAGGGTGGGGCAGCCAGTGCAGGCGGGCCCGCTCCCCGACGGTGAGCCGTACGTCGTAGGTGGCGGGCGCGGGTGTGGAGCCGCGTAGCGCGAGGGTGGCGGCGGCTGTCGTCACTTCCAGCTCGGCGTCGGCCTCGGCCTCGATGTCGAGCCCGAGGCGGTCTCCTCCGAGTGGTGCGCTCATCGCAGCGATCACCCCGACGCGGGCAAGGCCGCCGCGGGTCCGCAGTTTCCGTAGGTGAAAGGGGCCGTCGGAGTGCAGCAGCGGCAGTGTCGTCGTATGGCCGTTGTGGGCGGCCCGGATACGGGCCGTGGCGTGGACGGCCGAAGGGGCGGGTGCGGCGGTGGACTGTTCCGGACGGTAGGTAGCGGTCCGGGAAGGCCGGTGGACCGCCCCGGCCGACGGTCGGGTGGGGCTTTTCATGCCGCTGCCCCGGTGCGCCACACGGCCAGACGTCCGGTGACCCAGTCGGCGACCGGCCGGATTCCGTCGGCCGAGGTGAGGCTGGTGAAGGCGACCGGCAGGGCGCCGCGCTGCTTCTCGGCGTCCGCCGCCATGCGGGCCAGGTCGGCGCCGACGTAGGGAGCGAGGTCGGTCTTGTTGATGACGAGGAGGTCGGCGGTGGTGATGCCGGGTCCGCCCTTGCGGGGGATGTCGTCGCCGCTGGCCACGTCGATCACGAACACCTGTGTGTCGACGAGCCCACGGGAGAATGTCGCGGTGAGGTTGTCCCCGCCGGACTCGATGAGGATCAGGTCCAGCGGCGCCAGGTCCTGCTCCAACTGCTCGGCGGCTTCCAGGTTGGCGGAGATGTCGTCGCGGATCGCGGTGTGCGGGCAGGCTCCGGTCTCCACGGCGGTGATCCGTTCCGGCGGGAGTACGGCTTCCCGGCGCAGGAACTCGGCGTCCTCCCGGGTGTAGATGTCGTTGGTGACGACGGCGATGGACAGCGTGTCGCGCAGCGCACGGCACAGCGCGGCCACGGTGGCGGTCTTGCCCGAGCCGACGGGCCCACCGAGCCCGACGCGCAGCGCGCGGCGACTGCCGTCGGGGCGGTGGACGTCGGCGCTGTGGGTGTGCCGTTCGGGCAGGGTCGCGGGATGGTCGAGGTGCACGGCGGCTCCAAGGGAAGGTCAGGAGGCGAAGAGTCGGACGGCCCAGGCGGCGTGTTGCTCCGCGGTGATGTCCAGCAGCGGAGCCGAGGCGGACGGCAGGACAGCGAGGCCCTCGGCCGGAACACGGGCCGCCGCGGCGGCGGCGATCGCGGCCACCTCGTCGACCTCGGGCGCGAGCCGGGCGAGCAGCGCGGTCGCGTCGAACGGATCGAGGCTCAGCAGGCGTACCGCCGCGGTCGCCGGTCCGCCGATGCTCTCGTACGCGGCGCACTGCGCGGCGTCGGCCACGGTCAGCGCGGCGGCACGTGCGGTGACGCCCAGCACGACGGGCTGGTGCGCTCCGTGCGGCCGGACGGCGGCGAGGTGGTCGAGGGCAGGTGCGGGCCAGGTCGCCCGGGCGGCCCGCAGCAGTTGCCGGCCGAGTCTGCGGGCGATGTGCCGCAGCGCCGGCATGGGTGTGCGGGCGTCGGCGGCCTCGTCCAGTTCCACGGGGTCGTGGCCGGCGGCCGCGGCGGCGGCGAGACCCGCCGCCGTCAGTCCGGTCGTGTGCAGGCGGCCCCGGCAGAACGCCTCCAGGCTTCTGGGGTCGTACACGCCTCCGGAGGCGACTGCCGCCTCGATGCCTCCGGAGTGGGCGTGCCCGCCTGCGGGGAAACGGCCGTCGGCGAGGACGAGCAGGGCGGCGTGGCTCATCGGGTCGGTGAACCGCCTTTCTCGGGTGAGCCGGTCCGGCGGTTTCGGCGGGCCGGACCGGGGAGCCGATCAGAACAGGAAGTAACGCTGGGCCATGGGCAGTTCGGTGGCGTAGTTCCGTCCGATCTGTTGTCCGTCCACGGTGGTGCGCACATCGCTGGTGGTGGCGCCGCCGATGGTGACCTCGAAGGAGTCGGGGTCGATGACGATCTCCGGCAGGCCGTCGTTGTGGACCATGTCGGCCTTGGTCACCTGGCGCGTGGACTTGATCGCCCGTAGCGGCTTGAGCAGGCCGATCCGTGACAGTTCGCCGTCGACGGCCGCCTCGGACACGAAGTTGAACGAGTTGCTCCTCGGGGACCGGCCGGTGAAGCCCCAGACCGGACGCGGCAGATACGGCTGCGGTGTCGGGATCGAGGCGTTGGCGTCGCCGATCTGCGCGTACGCGATCTGTCCGCCCTTGATGACCATGTGGGGCTTCACGCCGAAGAACTTGGGCTCCCACAGGACCAGGTCGGCCAGCTTGCCGTTCTCGACGGAACCGACCTCGTGGTCGATGCCGTGGGTGAGGGCCGGGTTGATCGTGTACTTGGCGATGTAGCGGCGGGCCCGGAAGTTGTCCGCCTCCGCGTCGTCCTCGTGCAGATGCCCGTAACGGGCCTTCATGACATGCGCGGTCTGCCAGGTCCGCATGATCATTTCGCCGATGCGGCCCATGGCCTGCGCGTCGGAGGACATCATCGAGATGGCGCCCATGTCGTGCAGCAGGTCCTCGGCGGCCATGGTGGAGGGCCTGATCCGTGAATCGGCGAACGCCATGTCCGCCTCGATCTCCGGATTGAGGTGGTGGCAGACGATCATCATGTCGACGTGCTCCTTGACGGTGTTGACCGTCAGGGGCCGGGTCGGGTTCGTGGAAGCAGGCAGCACGTTCGGCCGGCTCACCAGGCTGATCATGTCGGGCGCGTGCCCGCCGCCGGCCCCTTCGACATGGAAGATGTGCAGGCTGCGGTACTTGTCGCCGTCGATCTCGCGGCCGTCTCTGGTCGCGGCGAAGGTGTGCTGGACGAACCCGGACTCGTTCAGCGAGTCGGCGTGCAGGGCGACCTGGACGCCGGTCTCGTCGCAGACGCGCAGTGCCGCGTCGATCACCGCGGGCGTGGCACCCCAGTCCTCGTGAATCTTGAATCCGAGGGCACCGGCGGCCACTTGGTCGTGCAGCGCCTTCTCCGAGACCGTGCTGCCCTTGGCCAGCAGGCCGATGTTGACCGGGTAGGAGTCCAGCGCCTCGAACGTCCGCTGGATATGCCACTTGCCGGGTGTCACGGTGGTGGCCGTGCTGCCTTCGGCGGGTCCTGTGCCGCCCCCGATCAGTGTGGTCACTCCCGAGGCGAGCGCTTCGTGGATCTGCCCGGGGCACAGGAAGTGCACATGGGTGTCCACGCCGCCCGCGGTCAGGATGCGCCCGTTGCCGGCGATCACCTCCGTCTCGGGCCCGACGACAAAGTCCGCGGCGCGTCGGTCGTCGTAGGACCGTGGCGACATCGTCTCGGGGTTGTAGCCCCGGCCGATCGCCTGGATACGACCGTCGCGCAGTCCGACGTCGGCCTTCACCACTCCCCAGTGGTCGAGGATCAGCGCCCCGGTGATCACCGTGTCCACGGGTGATCGGTCGTCGTCCCGGGGAATGTGCGACTGGCCCATCGACTCGCGGATCACCTTGCCGCCGCCGAACAGCAATTCGTCACCGCTTCGGCCGGGGCCGCCGCACCAGTCCGCGTCGATGCGCAGGACCAGGTCGGTGTCGGCGAGCCGGATCCGGTCGCCCGTCGTCGGTCCGTAGAGATCGGCGTACCGGGACCGGGCCAGCAGGCCCGGGGTCGGTTCAGTCCCGCCGGCCATCGAGATGCGCCTCCTCTTCGCTCTTGCCCGCTTTGAGACCCCTGACGACGCGTTCGCCGGCGACCGGCACCAGATACACGGTGTGCTGTTCTCCGGGGCTGGGCTCGAAGCGGACGGAGGTCCCGGAGGGGATGTGCAGCCGCATGCCGTGTGCGGCGTCACGGTCGAAGGAGAGTCCTTCGTTGACCTCGGCGAAGTGGAAATGGGAGCCGACCTGGACCGGACGGTCCGAGGGATTGCTCACCTCCAGCCTGACGGGCTCGTGGCCTTCGTTGTACGCCACCGCGTACTCGTCCTCGTCCGGGAGCAGTTCCACCTTCCCTGGATGCACGGCCACCTCCTCGGCCGCCTCGTCGAACGGATCGTGGATGGTCACCAGCTTTGTCCCGTCGGGGAACGTCGCCTCGACCTGAACGTTGTTGATCATCTCCGGTACGCCGTCCATGACCTCCTCGCGGGTCAGGACGCGGCGTCCGGACTCCATGACCGAGTCGACCGTGGCACCGGCGCGGGCTTCCTCGTACACGTGCGCCGTCAGCAGCGCCATGGCCTCCGGATAGTTCAACCGCAGTCCCCGCTCGCGGCGCCGACGGGCCACATCCGCCGCCACGTGGACCATCAGCCGCTCCTGCTCATGCGGAGTCAGATGCATGCGGCACGCCCTCCTTCCTGTTGTCCGCCTGGGTCATACGGCTACGACGCATCGGGAGGACCGGAGCTGCCCACGCGTCAGCGACCGCAGGACGATCATCGAACACACACCGAACGAGCAGGCGGAGAAATCGCTCATTGCCCCCGATGGGATGAAAGAGATGCACGGGTGGCGCAGGGGGCGCATGCGTGGGTGGTCGGAGCACGTGGCCGGTGTGGCTGGTGTGCCTGATGTGGCCGGTGTGGCCGGTGTCGAGACGATCGGCGGCCACTCACGCCGGGCCTGATGCTGCCGCCCACCCGGGACAGCCGACCGGAGAAAGCACAGGAGTTCCCGGATAGAACTCCGCGCAACGGGGAGGACACCCCGGAGATTCGCGCGGCGGAGGCCGCCCGGCGCAAGGTCCGCCAGGAGGGGCCGTGGCTCGGGAAACGGGTGGGAGACAGTGAGCGCACGACGGTGGCCACGCCGGTTCGGTGCGGGGGCGCGCGGGTTCGGTGCAGGGGCGCGCGGGTTCGGTGCGGGGGCGCGCGTCGTCGGGAAGACCGCGGGCGTGGTGGTCGTGACGGCTGTGGTGGCGCTGCTCGTCGTCTTCGGGTACGGGTTCGTCCGGCAGGCGCTCGACGGGCTGAACGAGACCTCCACGGTCGCCGCGCACGGACGCACGACCGAGGGAACCGTCCTGGCGAAGGACGAGGTGACCGGGCCCCAGGGAAGCCGCACCAAGAGGATCGAGGTGCGGTTCACCACGACCGCCGGGACGTCCTACCGGTTCTGGGAAGGCGGCGAGGCGGAGGTCGGTGACACGATCCGCGTCCGCTATCAGCCGGGACATCCCGAGACCGCGACCACCCACTCCCTGACGGGCAACAGGCTCGGATACGTCATGCTGGCCCTGATAGGGCTCGCGCTCATGGTCCTCATGCCGCTGGTCGTCCTCGTACCTGCCTGGAACGCTCTCCGCGACCGTCGTCGAGCGGTGCGGAAACCGTCGGCGACGGAATGACGCCGCCGCCTCGGCAGCGCCCGCGGCCGGACCGACTCGCCACCCGAAGTGATGCCTGCCTTGAGGCCCCTCACGGAGCCACGGAGCCCGGGAGCAGACGTTCACGGTGAGATTGTGTTCGACCGCGCGCCGCCCCCGACCAGGCACAGTACAAAATGACAATCGGTCTTTGTCTGACGAAGTCGCTTGTGCGGCCACCCTGTTCATAGAAAGCGGAGGACACGTGCTCCAGTACGAGAAGGAGTTCGATCCCGTCGTCGACGGTCCACCGGCGCACGGCCGCACGGGGCGGAATCGTTCGGCGTCCGGTTACGCGGCGGACGACGAGGTGTACGTCTTCGACGACGACCGGCTGGTGCTGGCCGTCAACGTGGCGCTCAAGACCGGTCGGCCCCTGCTGCTGTTCGGACCTCCGGGGTCGGGGAAGTCCTCGCTGGCACCCAATGTCGCGCGCATCCTCGGCTGGCAGTACCACTTCCATGTAGTGACGGCACGAACCGAGCCCGAGGACCTGCTGTGGCGCTTCGACGCGCTGAAGCGCCTCAACGACGCCCAGGCGCAGACGCTGAGCGAGGACATCGGGACCTACTACAGCCGCGGACCGCTGTGGCTGGCCTTTGCGGACAGCGGCCCGCAACGAACCGTCGTACTCATCGACGAGATCGACAAGGCGGACCCTGACCTGCCCAACAGCCTGCTGGGCCCCTTGGGTTCGCTGTCCTTCCCCAAGCCGTGGGACGACGGCAGCCACGTCACCGTCGCCGAAGAGCATGCTCCCCTCGTCGTCATCACGACCAATGACGAGCGGGAACTGCCGCGGCCGTTCCTGCGCCGTTGCATCGTCTTCGAACTGGGCTCGCCCTCCAAGGAGCATCTTCTTCGTGTGGCCGAGAAGCACTTGGGCACGCACTACGACGAGGAGCTGGCCGAGCGGATCGCCGATCACCTCATCGAGCTGCGCAGCAGCCCGTTCGACGCGGCAGGTCCCAGCACCGCGGAGTATCTGGACGCTCTCAAGGCCAGCCACCAGCTGAGAGTGACACCGGGGACTCCCGAGTGGGACGTGCTGGAGGCGGTCACGCTGCTGAAGCGGCGTGACGGAACCGGCGGTCCCGCTTGAGCGCGCGAGGCGGTGTCTTCCTCGGTGATCTGGTGAAGGCCGTATCCCTGTTGAACGCGTGGGACCCGAAGACGGCCCTGTCGATCGCCCACCTGCTGGGCATGGGCTCTCGGCTGACGGAGCGGCCTGTGCCCGGCGATCTCCCCGCCCAGTCGCCGGCCGACGGGGAGGCTGCTCCCGCAACCCGGGAGGACGGGAAGCCGCGGGCGGCCGGGCCCGTCGGCCCGCCCGTCGCGGCCGTCACCGGCCACCTCCCTTCGGACGGCGCCGACGCAGTAGCCGGGGACGCCGTCCCGGTTCCGAACGAACAGTTCGAGCCGCCGACGCCCGCCCCCACCCTGGAAAGACAGTGGAGTCCGGCACCCAAGTTGACGGAACGCCCGCTGTCCTTCTCCTTGGCCCTCACCCGGCCACCGGTGGGCGACACGGTCCGGGAAGCGCCTGCGGCAACGGAGGACGGCGCCGACGACGCGCCCGGGGAGACCGGCGTCGATTCGCGCGAGCACGCGTGGGAACCGCCCTGGAGTCCCGAATGGGCGCGGGGCGTGATGGTCGCCGCCGTGTCGGCTCCCGTCGCGAGCCGCAGGATCGACCAGCGTGCTCTGGTGCGCGGGGTCTCCCGGCAGCAAGTGCTGCGGGCCGTGCCGTGGCAGCGCCGCCCCAGCACGCGGCGCGGCGTGCAACTGCTGCTCGACCACGGCGCCGCCATGGCCCCGTTCCGGGACGACCGGCGGTGGCTGCACGGGCTGATGGGCAGTGTCGCGGGACGCGATCGCATCGAGGTGCTGCGCTTCACCGGCTCTCCCTCGCGTGGCGTCGTCCGTGCCGACTCCGTGGTGCAGGAGGTCTATCGAGCGCCCGCTCCGGGGACTCCCGTGGTCCTTGTGTCCGACCTCGGCAAGGTTCGGCCGCCCTTCTCGGGGGACGCCACGGCCCGGTTCGACGAATGGGTGGACTTCGTGGATCGGGCGCTGCGCTGCGGTTGCCTTCCGGTGTGCCTCACCCCGTTCCCGGCCGCGGCGTATCCGGTATCGGTGCGCGAGCGGGTCGCACTGATCCCGTTCGATCGGCGTATCTCCCTGCGGCACGCCCAGGAGGCGACACGGAGGATCCACCGACTGCTGGAAACGCGATCATGACAGAGCCGAGTGCGGCCCGGACCATCGCGTACTTGTCGCGGCACCGGCCCGAGCTGGTCGAACTCGCCCAGTGCGTCTCGCTGGCGATCAGCGTCGACCGGAACTTCCTGCGCAGGGCGCGGCTGCGCTTCCTGCCCCGCACGACGGCCGGCCTTGAGGCCGAACTCTGGTTCTCGCCGATGGTGGAGGCGGCCGGCAGCCACGCCCTGCTCCTGAACACCGACATGGCGGACCAGTTGCGCACCGAACTCGCGCGGCACAACGACGACCTGCTCCGGCAGATAAGGGACTTCACCGCCGCCGAGCACGCCCGGGCGCCGCTCGTCGTGCGGCTCTACGAGAGGTCCCTGTGGTCCTGCCTTGCCGGGGCCCGATCCGCCGACCCGGAATCGGCGCGCCTCGCCCAGCGCGTCCTGCTGACGGTGTCGGGTACGAATGTCGCCGAACAGGTCGCCGACGACATGGGGCGCTGGGTTCTGCACTACGGACACCGGTTGCCCAAGCGCCTGATGGAACGCGACGACCTCTGGCAGATCCAGGTCGCCTCCTGCGAGCGGCTCGGCCTGGAGCCGCCCAGGGACCCGGTCGGCCGGCCGACGGCGGTGACCGCGGAAGCACGGGCGCGCGTGCAGCAGACCATGGCCGTCGGGGTGACGGTCCGCTCGGACGGCATCGTCCTCAGCCGGCCCCCGGCGAGCGGGAGCCGCATCCTGCGGGCCAAGGGGACCAAGCACCGGGTCCGCATCGACGCCCTGAGTTCGCTCGGCCATACGCCGGAGCCCGTCCGCCTGGAGATCCTGGACAAACAGAGTGTGCATCTGCCCTTCACGGTGGTACAGCGGATCGGCCCCGACGGCGAGGTGCGGATGAGCCTGAGCCACCCGGGAACGGCACTGGAGGTCGCGGTCTCCCCGTTCACCGGCACGGGCCCCGACCGAGCACACTGCGCGGTGCTGCTGCCCGACGGCACGATCGCCCTCCACGGCGGAGACGGGTCGCAGAGCGCACGGATCGCACCGGAGCCGGAGTCCGGCGCACGCGAGGGGTTGGCCCTGTCCGCAGACGGTTCGGTCGTGTCGTTCGTCCAGGACGGCCGCAGGGTTCACCGACCACTGCGGTCCGGCGCGGCGAGCTGGACCGACCCGGCCGAGGAACGCACGAGCGAACCGGTGGCCGGCTCCGGGGACGGCCGTGTGACCGCCGAGGCGACCGCCGACGGCCGGATCCTGGCCATGTTCACCGGACCATCCGGGAGACCGCGTACGCGGGTCGTCGGGCAGGTGCCCTGGCAGGCGACCTCACTCGCCATCGACAGGGACCGGCACGTGGTGGCGGTGGTCGGCAACGACCTGACGCTGTTGGAGTTCCCCCTTCCCTCGGAGTTCCTCGACGTGGCAGCCCGCGACGACAGACCCCGGGAGACCGTGCTGCGCTTCTGCGCGAGCCGCATCTTCGGTGTCGGCGACGGAAGTTGGGTGGTCGCCGGGAGCGGCGGCCCCGTCGAGATAGGCACGGAGGACGGCCTTGGTTACCGCGTCACGCCGGATTTCGAACCGGCCCACGACACCGCCTCCGTGCCCGCGTGGGGCCGCGGCTGTGTGCTGGTCGAGACGCCGGTCGCCCTGCTGGAGACTCTCGCGGAGATGTATGGGGTGGACTGCCTGGCGGTGGAAGAAGTCGCCGTCGCGGACGAGTTCACCGGGCGCCTGGCGGCGGCTCGCCGCCGTCATGCCCTGCGGATCGTGGTCGGACTGGATGTCACCGGGCCGCCGGACGAGGTGCTCGACGCTGTGGTCCACTGGCTGGACCAGGGGGCGGACGGTCTGCGGCTCACCGGCACCGCAGGCGTCGAGGCGTCCCTGCTCGATGACGTACGGCACCTCCTCGACGGTTATGACGACCGCATGCTGCTGTGTGCCACCCCGCCCCCGACCAACCACGGCAGCGGGTTCCAGGTGGCCCCGGCCTCGGCGGTGATCTCGGCGCTCGGCTTTGCCCTCCGTAGCCGCTCCATGGCAGCGGGCGCCTTCGAGCGGTCCATGGCCCAGCTCAGAAGCGAGATCAAGGTTGCCTTCCCACGGCCCGCCGGAACGCCTGGGCGTCATGAGCCGACTCAGTGGAGTCTCGCGCTGCCGCCCGCACTGCCGACGACCGTCCTGAAAGTGGCCGCGGCCATCGTGCTCTCGCTGCCGGGCTGTCCCGTCCTGCCCGGCGGCATGCTTGTGGAGGACGCCGCGGGCGGTCTCGCGCTGCGGCCGCTGCTGGAGCTACGGCGCCATCACCTCGCGCTGTCCCGCGGCGACTGCGAGGTACTCGACGTGGACACCCCGCATGTGCTCGCCGTGGCACGCCGGCACGGTGACGACACGGTCCTGTGCCTCGTCAACGTCGCACATATCCCTACGGTCGCGATGCTCACGCCGGGGCGGCTCGGGGGCGTGGCGCGGCTCCAGGATCTCTTCAACGGCTCGGTCCTCGCGCTGTCCGATGGGACGGCACTCCCCCTGAGCATGGCCGCGAGCTCCGTTCGCTGGTTCCGGATGCTCGCACAATGAGTACGTCGACGCCCCACCGCAGGAGCCCGTCCATGGCGCGCCCGAGAATTTTCGTCAGTCACAGTTCCCACCCGGACAAGTGCGCTCCGGCCAGCTGCGCGTGCGTCGCCCACCGCGACGCCATCGTGGCGCTGTTGGACGAACTGGGCTGCGATCCCGTCATCGACCAGAGTCTGCTGCGCACGGGCGACGAGTGGCACCGGAAGCTGATGGTCGAACTGTTCCACTGCCAGGGCACCGTGCTGCTGCTGTCGCCGCACGCCCTTGACTCCAAGTACGTCATGGAGGAGGCGATGCTGTCCACGATCCTGCGGGAGGTGACCGGGGGACGGTTCGTGCTGCTGCCGGTGATGCTGCCGGGCGTTCGACGTGCCGACCTGGAGCAGAGCCGACTGGCGGGACTCGGCCTCGGCCGCCTCGACCTGGCCAGGTGGTCGGGATCCGCACAGTCCGACGCTGCGCCGGTCAGGCTCACGGACCGGCTGCGGGCACTGGTGGAGTCGCACGGCTCCCTCCCCTACCCGGAGGTGACGGAGTACTTGGCGGGCCGCATCGAGAACGTGTCGGCGCCGATGCTGTCCAAGGTTGCCCGGCAGCTCGGCATGGAGCACATCGCCTACACCTCCGACCATTCCAACTACGTTGTTTCCGCTGGCCTGTTGAGCGAACGTCCGGTGGCGGAGTACGGCGCCGAGTGCTCCATGCGCGAGGCCCTGAGAGAGCTGCTGCCCCATCTTCGACACAAGGACCACCGTCAGGAGGTCGTCGACGTGGTGGTGCCCTTCGCCCGTGTGCCCGGCGCGGCAGCAAGGCAGTTGCACACCCTGTGCGAGACCTTCTCGGAGGGCCGGGTCGCTGTGCTGACGGCGACGAACGTCAAGACCGCCGAGATGTATGTACGCCGTGCCAGCGAATCCCCCGCCCCTTGGCTCCGGCACACACCCGTACCGCGGCCGGGCATGGATTTCGTCGACAGCCTGATCGCCGAGATCCATGAGTTCCTCGTCGACCAGTTCCTCGGATTCGACATGCACGAGGACGAGTTGCGCCGCTGGCTGGCCCGCGAGGAAGAAGAGTCCGGGCCCGTCACCATCGTCCTGGGCGTGCAGCCGGACGCCGAGCTGCTGCGCCGCCTGCTGGCTGCCTTTCCGCATCTGCTCTTCCTCTTCGTCCACGAGCAGGCGAACGTCGACGGCGCCGCGGCGGACCTCATGTGTCTGGAGGCTCTGTCGCCGGGCCAGGAGCGCGACATGTTGGGCACGTACCGAAGGTTGAGCCGGATCAGCCAGTAGGCCGGGGCCCGACGCGCACCCGCACCGTCGCCAGGGCACTCCGCAGTTCTTCGATGTCGGGATCGCCGTCCGCCGGCGCCTCCCACAGGTTCAGTTCGCGCAGCCGGCCGGCCCCGGCCAACGCTTTGAGGGGCGGCACCGGATGGCCGGGGCCGACCTCGATGAACATCACTCCGGTGCCGGCCGCCCCGGCCCAGTCGCGGAGGGAACCGCAGCCGGTCACGGTGAGGAAGCGAAGCCTCTGGCAGCCTTCCAACTCGTCCAGGTGCGACAGCGTCGCATTGTCGGCGATCACCAGGGAGCGCAGCGCGGGCAGGTCGCACAGCGTACCGAGGTCGGCGACGGCACCATGGCAGACCACGTGGTGGACATGCGCGCTGCCGGCGAGCCGGGCGAGTTCCTCGCTTGAGCGGACCACGACGTTCCTGGTCGGCGCGGAGGCATCGGTGTCCTTCGTCGTCCACGTCCGCACCAGGTGCCGCTGCACGGCGGGCCGGTGCGGAGCCCAGGATCCGGCGGGACGCTCGGGGAGTGATCCGGCGATACGCCGCTCCGAGACGCTCACCGGGCGCCGCTCCTGCGCGACCTCCCCGGCCCGGGACCTCTTGTCGTCGTACATCCGTAGATCCGCTGTCCGCAGCACTTCCTCGACCGGCGTCCCACAGGCCGCCCAGGCACAGCCGAAGCTGGCTTCGACCCGTACGACGCGCCCCTCGATCCGCATGGGTGCCCTCAGCGCCGCTCTGAGGGAGTCGATCAGCTCAGGCGATTCCGTCGGGCCGATCCCATCGATCAGCATGACGAACTCGTCGCCCCCGTATCTGGCGACCGTGTCGTCGTCACGCAGGAAGTTCCGCAGCCGTCGTCCGACCTCCACGAGGACCGCGTCGCCGAAGGGAGGACCGAGACGCTCGTTGATGGCGCGCATTCCGTCCAGGTCGCAGAAGAACACCGCGAGCCCTTTCGTACGCTTTTCTCTGTCGCCCTCGGGCGCGAAGGTGTGGTCATGGCCGTCGGCCGGAGTCAGGTCAGGGGCCGGGCACAGTCTGTCCGCCAGCCTGGCGCGCGCTTCCCCGGCGTTCGGCAGGCCGGTGAGCGCGTCGTGGGTGACACGGTGGAAGAGGTCCAGTTCGCGGCGCTTGCGCTCGTGGATGTCCTCGACGTGGGTGAGGAGGAAGCGGGGGCCTTCGGCGGCGTCGGCGACGACGGAGTTGCGCAGGGACACCCAGACGTATGAGCCGTCCCGGTGCCCGAGCCGCAGTTCGGTCCGGCCGCCCTCCGGCGAGGTCCGCAACAACGTGCCGATGTCCTCGGGATGGACGAGGTCGGAGACCGAGTAACGGCGCATCGCGGAGGCGGGTCGGCCCAGCATCCGGCACAGCGCGTCGTTGCTGCGCAGGATGCGCCCGTGCTGGTCGCCGCCCATCTCGGCGATGATCATGCCGGAGGGGGCGTACTCGAATGTCTGCCGGAAGGACTCCTCACTGGCGCGCAGGGCCTGCTGTTCCCGCTCCAGCCTGACCAGGGCCTTCTGCATATTGCCTCTGAGCCGCGCGTTGCTGATCGCGATGGCCGCTTGGAAGGCATACATCTGGAGCGCTTCACGGCCCCAGGCTCCGGGGCGCTGCCCGTTGCGCGGCCGATCCACGGAGATGACCCCCATGAGGTCGCCGTCGTTTCGGACGCCTGGCGTGTACAGCGGTGCGAAGAGGCGGTCGCCGCGCTGCCACTCGTCGGCGTTCCAGGGTGCGGGTTCTTGCGCGTACCGGGGCAGGTCGTCGCCGTCGAGTTCGCGTCCTTCGGTGGCGGGGACAAAACGTAGCTCGCCCCATGCCTCGCCGCCGGCCAGCCGGAGTTCCCAGATCTCACGGGACGCGACCTGCCCCGTCTTGTCCGCACCGTCGTCTGCCTCGCCGCCGGCCGAGGAGACGACGAGGTCGCCGTCCGAGCGCACGAGATGGACGCTCGACAGCTCGTAACCGAGGCCGGTGAGTACCCCGTCCGCGACGCTCTGCAGCGTGTCCGCGAGGCTCCGAGCGGTGTTCATGTCCGCGACGGTCTGCTGCAATTGCCGCAGAGAAGCGAGTCGCACGAAGGGCTCGCCTTCGTCGACCGGCCCATTCGCCCCGTCCGCCGGTGGATGTGCCGCCGCCACGCGTACCCCCAACTCCCGTGTCTCCCCAGAGGGTTCAGGATATGAGGCCAAGGGCAGCTGAACATCTGCCCGGATTCGGCGAATTCGGCACGCGGGCGGTGCGGGGCCGCGGTTACTGATGGGACGTCGGCGTTGTCGGCGGTGAGAGGCCGCCCGGGCTAGTCAGCGGCCCACTTCGCCATCCATGCCTCGTTCTGCGCGGAGATCACGAGTTCGCAGCGGCTCACGAAGCCGTCGTCCGCCGCCGCGTCGGACCGCTGCCGGGCGGACCAGCGGGTCAGCAGGCGGTCCAGTTCTGCGGCGGTACGGGAGAACTCCAGCTCCTGGTACGCGTAGCGGGCGGCCGCGGCATGCGCGGTGACGGCCGCGCTCACCGTGGTGATCGTGCCCACCCACAGCGCGGGCTGGTCCACACCGAAGGCGGCGGTCACCGCGCCCAGCACCACCGCTGCCGCCGCGAGAAACAGTTCGCTGCGTCGCACGACGGCGCAGCGGCGGCTCATCAGCACGGCACGCGGCCGGTAGTAGTCGCGGATCTGACCG
Organism: Streptomyces sp. NPDC004752; assembly: GCF_053601275.1. Taxonomy (NCBI): domain Bacteria; kingdom Bacillati; phylum Actinomycetota; class Actinomycetes; order Kitasatosporales; family Streptomycetaceae; genus Streptomyces; species Streptomyces sp. NPDC004752. The sequence continues at coordinate 55,072 of NZ_JBSGBN010000008.1, forward strand.
GCCAGGCGCACTGCGGCGTAGGACTCCACATCGGCGATGTCGGGCAGGGGGCGCTGCCGGGGTGCGAGACCGATGGTCAGGTGGGCCAGGTCACCGGCATCGGCGAGGATGCGGTGGGCCCGGTCGAGGAGCGTGCCCGCACCGCCGGTGCGGTAGGCCCCGGCCCCGGCCAGGCAGGTGCAGACCTCGCTCTTCAGCGCCTCACTGACCGAGCGCAGCCGGGTCCACTCCCGTAGTGCGGCCGGACCGGACCAGGTGGTGGCGAGGGGGACGAGCCCGGCCGAGATGGCGGCGAGCATGACCAGAGCCCGGCCCGGGACGGACTGCCAGGACATGACCTGGGAGCCGAGGGTCGACAGCGCCGCCGCCACGATGCCCAGCGTCAGTCCGAAGGCACGCGCCCTGCCGATCGCCGCCTTGGCCGAGTCGGCCGCCTGTGACCAGACACTCTGCTGGTCCCAGACCTGTCGAACCGCCGTATCAACTGCTTCCGCCATACGAGTGATTCTGCCAGCCTTGACGTGACGTCTCGTCATGGTCCGGGGCTGACGGAGGGGGAAGTCATGACCGAGGAGCGGCAGCCGTCAGCCGGCCGGCGACCGCCGCGACCGCCCACCCGGCTGCGCCAGTCGCGCTCCCTGGGCCTGCTGCTCCAGGTCGTCGGTACCGCCTCGGCCGGCCTCGGGATGGCCAGTGGAGCGGTGGCCTATCGGTCGCTGCGCACCTGGCGGGCCGAGCAGGGATGGCTCACGACCGCCGTCGAACTCGCGCTGATGGTGTGCCTGCTGGCGGCCGGGCGTTGGGCGATCCGGCAGGGGTACCGGCACCGGGCCGCGGTCCTGCGGCCGCTCACCGAACTGCCCGAGGACGAACCGGTCGTGCTGTTCCTGCGTTCCTTCGCCGACGACGCCGGGCTCGCCCGGGTCCAGCACGGCTCGATGCGGGACGGCCCCTGGGCGGCGTCCACCGAGACCGAGGAACAGCAGTTGGCCCGCGCGGTCGCGCCGTTCGGCCGGATGGTGGCGCTGGGCCGCCCCGGCGACCGGCTTCCCCAGCCGGGCGCGGGACGCCATTACAGCTCCGACCTGGCCTGGCAGCAGGAGGTGCTCGCGGCTCTGGACCGAGCGTCGCTCGTCCTGCTGGCCTGCGGTCCGGGGCGGCAACTGCGGTGGGAGGTGGAGCAGATCGTCGCCCGCGGCCGACCCGAACGGCTGGTGCTGATCGGTGTGCGGGACGCCGATCAGTACGAGACCTTCCGGCTGGTGATGCAGGACGCCTTCCCGAAGGGCCTGCCGCCCTCGGCGCCGGTCAGGAGGGACCGGACGGACCCCCCGGAGACGTATGTCCGCGAGGCCATCTGGTTCGAGGCGGACTGGACTCCCCACCTGGTCCCGCTCGGCAGCGACGACCCCGAGATCGAGGCGCTCTGGCTGCTCGACCGCAACGCCTGGGTGGAGACCGCCTTCCCCCTGGCCGTCCGGCCGGTCTTCCTGCGATCCGGTCTCGCCCTGCCGGGCCTGCCGATGGGCCGTACCGCGCGGCCCCGGGCGGTCAAGGCCGCGGTGCCGCTGCTGGCACTGGCATGGGGGGTGTTCCTGGCCGAGTTGGGGGGCGGACGGACGGGCAACATCCCGGTGGTGCTGGTCATCGCGACGGTGGCCGGTCTGCTGCTGTACCGGACCTGGCGGGCGGGACAGGTCACGACGGGGTTCCTCAAGCTGTACTCAGGATTGTTCGGGACGGTACTCGTGCCGATGTCCTTCCTGGGCGGCTCCGCCCTCCCCGGGCCGCTGGCCTTTCTGGTGGGGCTGGGGCTGATCGCGGGCGTACTGCTGCTCAGCCGGACGGACGTGCGCCTGTGGCGCGCCTCGCACGGTGCGTACCGGCGGACGGGGGGTGCCGGTACGGCGGCAGCGGACGGCAGAGCGTCACCGGAGGTGCGGTAGGCGCCCGGCGCCTGCCGCGTTGCAACCTGTCGAGCCACCTCGGTGACACGGGACCACCGGGCGGCACAGCCGCCTCCTCCGTCACAAAGAGGCGCATTCGGCGGTCCGGAGCGCCCTGGGGTAGCGGACGGGGTCACGTCCGCGCGTTCGGCGAGCGGATTCTGCTTCCCGCCACCCCCTCCTCACTCGTGTGGGTGATGACTGCGGACGCTCCCAGCGGGATGCTGAATATGCGTGTGCATGGGGACGGCCGTTCGTCCTGGTTCCTTTTCCGCTTCTGGTTCCCTTTTCGGTTCCGTTTCCGTTTCCACTTCTGGTTCCCTTTTCGGTTCTGGTTCCCTTTCCGGTCCCTGTTCTGGTTCTCGTCCGGCCCTTGCCCTGATTCGTGTCCTGGTTCTTGTCCTGGTTCTTGTCCTGGCCCTCGTCCTGGTCCGTGTTCCGGCTGTCACACAACAACCCCTTGCGCAGGTCCCCCTGTGCGCCCCCGAACGGGGCCGGTGCGGCCCCCCGAAGGACGGGGGTCACCGGCGGTGTCTTTCCTCCTTCTTCTCACCTTCTCCGGTCCGTGCCGCCGACCGCTGCCCGCGCAGGGCGGGCGGCACGGGCCTTCTCGGAATTCTTCCGGTTCCGCTCTGTTGTCGCTCTGTGTGGAGGAGTTGCCGTGGCCGAGCGCTGCGCTGTCGTGTTCCCGGGGCAGGGGGCCTACCTGCCCGCTGTTCTCGCCCGGCTCGCCGTGGATGAACCGCTGGTCGAGGAGACACTGCGCCTTCTGGACGCCACCGCCGTCCGCCTGGGACGGAACGCCCCCTCCCGCTTGCTGCTCGACGAACAGGCGCCGACATTGGCCGAGTTGGCGGGCGAGGCACCCGCGGACCTGCACACGGCGCTGTTCGCCGCCGAGATGACGCTGTTCCGATTGTTGACGGAGCGTCATGGCCTGCGTCCCGACGTGCTGCTGGGACACAGCTTCGGCGAGTTGGTGGCCCTGACCGCGGCCGGTGTGTACGGGCTGGAGGAGGGCATGGCGCTGGTCGCCGCCCGCGACGAGGCGTTCGCCGCCCGCCCGCCGGAGCGCGGTGGAATGCTGGCACTTGAGGTGTCCGCCTCCCGCGCCGAAGGACTGCTGGTGGGTCTCGGGGAGTGGGAGGTGACCCTGGCCGCGGACAACAGTCCTCGTCAGTGCGTGGTGTCCGGCCCCGCCGAACCCTTGGGCCGGGTACGGCGAGCCGCCGAAGCGGTCGGGGTCAGGGCGACGGCGCTTCGGGTCCCGTACGCCTTCCATCACCGCATGCTGGCCGCCGTGGCGGGCGACTTCACCCGCCGGGCGACCTCGTTGCGGGCCGGGCCGGCGCGGCAGTTGCTGCACTCGGCGATCCTGGGACGGCGGGTGGACGACACCGACGCGGTGGCGGACCTGGTCGCCGCCCATCTGGTGCGGCCTACGCGGTTCACCGGCGCAGTCCGTCTGCTGCACGCGGAGGGGGTGGAGGTGTTCGTGGAGTGCGGCCCTCGCGGTGTGCTGAGCGATCTGGTGACGGCGACGGTGCCGGGCGTGCGGGTGGTCACGCCGCTGCGACGCCGGGTGAGCGGCGCCGAGTTGGCCGAGGCACTCGGCGACCTCGGCCCGACGTCGGCCCGCCCGGCGCCCTCGGTTCACCGGCCCCCGGCCGCCTGGACCGGGACCGGTGCGGCCAAGGACCGTACGACGTGGGCGCGTGCGGGTTCCGCGGCCACCGGGACCGTGACCGTGGCCGAGGATGCCGCCGGGGCCGTATCCTGCGCAGCCGCCGACACCATGGCCGAGGAACCCTCGCCGGGTACGCGGACGCTCCCGGACCGGCGGTCCATCGTGGCCACGCTGCGGACCCTGTACGCGGCGGCGCTGGGGTATCCGCCCGAGGTCCTGACCGACGATGCCGATCTGGAGGCGGATCTGGGGGTGGACTCGATCAAACAGACCGAACTGTTCGCCCGGGCCGCCGCGCGTTTCGGACGCACCCTGCCGCCGGACGGCTCCCGCCTGACCAGCTGCACCACACTGGACGCGCTGGCCGGGCTGCTGAGCACACTGCCCGCGGACGGCCTGCGCGCGGGGGTGCCGGCATGAGTGGCCGACCCGAGGTGCCCGCGGCACGGGATCTGACCGGGAAGATCGCCTTGGTGACCGGGGGTGGCAAGGGGGTCGGTGCGGCGATCAGCCGTGAACTGGCCAGGCACGGCGCCTTCGTGGTGGTCAATTCCTTCCACTCGCCCCGGGCCGCCGAGGAAACCGTCGCGTCGATCCGTTCCGCCGGGGGGCGGGCGGCGGCGCTGCGGGCCAGCGTCGCCAAACACGACCAGGTGACCGCGATGTTCGCGGCACTGGCCGAGCGGCACGGCGGTGTGGACATCGTGGTCAACAACGCCGCGCGGGGCGTGTTCGCCCGCTTCGACGATCTCAGCGACTCCGAGTGGCAGCGGGCGCTGGACACCAACGTCCACGGCGCCCGCTGGTGTGCCCTTGAGGCGGCACCGTTGATGGCCGCGCGCGGCGGCGGTGCCATCGTGAACGTCTCGTCCATCGGCGCCGCACTTGCCATGGACAACTACCTCATGGTGGGGGTGTGCAAGGCGGCGCTGGAGGCGATGACCCGGTATCTGGCCGCCGATCTCGGCCCGTTGGGAATCCGGGTGAACACCGCCTCGGCGGGGCTGTTGGACAATTCCACGGCCGCCCTGTTCCCCGGTGCGGACGCCCTGCGGGCGACCTGCGCGGCGGCGGCCCCGCTCGGCGGGGTGGGCCATGAGGACGACCTTGCCCGGCTGGTGGCCTTCCTCGCCTCTCCGCAGGCCCGCTGGATCTCCGGGCAGTGTCTGCTGGCCGACGGCGGACTGTCCGTGGGCCGCGCCATGCTCACCCCGAGCCACCCCGAGCCGTCCACCGCCCCGACTCCCCCACCTCCGTTCCACACCGGTGCCGCACCAGCTCCTTCCCCTCCGTTCCACAACGGTGCCGCCCCGGCCGAGAACCCACCGGCCGACGCCCCGCACCCCGCCCCCGAACGACCTCCCGCCCCCGTCGAGCCACCACCCACCGACGCCCCAACCCCCTCTTCCGTACGACCTCCCAACCCCACCAGGGCGCCATCCGCCGACGGCCCACCCACCTCTTCCACACGGCCCGCCAACCCCACCGCGGCACCACCCACCCAGAACGCGGCCGTGGTAAGCGGTGACGGCGCGGAGCGGGTGGCGGCACACACGGTGGCCGTGGTGGGCATGGGTCTGGTGGCCCCGGGCGCCGAGGGACCGGACCCGCTCTGGCACCGGCTGATGGAGGGCATACCCCAGTTCAGCGAGCCGGGAGAGCGGTTCCCGCTGGAGCATTTCTGGTCGCCCGAGGACATCGCGGACCGCACCTACAGCCGGGTCGCCGGTTACATCCACCCCGCGTCGGACGCCGAAGAGGACTTCCTCACCGTCTGGACGCGAACCGCGCTTCTCCAGTGCGACGCCCCGCGCCTGGCGTCCGGCGCCGGCGTCCGCACCGCGTGCTTCGCCGGTGCCTGGGCCGAGGGATCGCAGCACATGGAGGAGAGCCTGCTCGTCGAGGCCGCGGCCGACGGCATCGCGGAGCACTGGAGCGGGAGCGCGGCCGAGAATCCCGAGACGCTGCGTGCGCTGCTCGTCCGCTGGCTGCGGTCCGTCCACCGGCACGCGGGCACGCCGACCGGGCACCTGCCGTCGGCGGCGCTGCGTGCCGCCGTCGCGTCGCTGCTTCCCGCGCCGACGCCGGTGCAGGTCGTCGACACCGCGTGCTCCTCCGCGCTGTACGCCATCGACCTGGGCGCCCGCGCCGTGCTGGACGGGGAGTGCGACCTCGCCCTGTGCGGCGGGGTGTTCTCCCTGGGACCGCGCTACAGCGTGTTGTTCTCCCGACTGCGCGGGCTGAGCCGGTCGGGTGCGGTCCGTGCCTTCGACGCGCACGCGGACGGGGTGCTGTTCGCCGACGGGGCGGCGTTCGTCGCCCTCAAACGGCTGGATGCCGCCCGGGCCGACGGCGATCACGTTCTCGGGGTGCTGGCCGGGTTCGGCGCGGCGTCCGACGGGCGTGGCCGGGCCGTCCACGCCCCCAACGCCACCGGTCAGGAGCGGGCGCTGGCCCGCGCTCGCGCCGTGTCCGGCGTCGTACCGGAGCAGATCGACTGGGTGATCGCCCATGCCACCGGCACCCCGGTCGGCGACCGGGTCGAACGCGGCGTGCTGTCGGGGCAGTTGCCGCACGCCTGGTGCACGTCGAGCAAGTCGGTGTTCGGCCACACCGGTTGGGCGGCCGGTGCGCTCTCGGTCGTCCATGCCTTACAGGGTCTGGCCCACTCCACGATCCCGCCGCAGATCCCCTACCGCTGTCCCGACGACGCGCCGCCGCTGCGGGTGCCGACCGATCCGGTGCCCTGGCCGCGCCCGGCCGACCGGCCACGGACGGTGGGGGTGTCGGCGTTCGGGTTCGGCGGGACCAATGGCCATCTGCTGCTCCAGGACGCCCCCCGGCCCGGCGATAGAGCACCGGCCTCCCTGCCGGCCCTCGTCGAGGACGATCCGGTGGTGGTCGTGGCCTGGTCGGCCCATCTGCCCGAAACCCCGGACGCGGCGGACGTCGCCCGCCGCCTGGCCGATGGCCAGAACCCCGCGGCACGGCGCTCGTTCGGAGCCCGGTACCCGCTCCCGTCCTTCGCCGAGATACGCATCCCCGCGCGCACCGCCGCGGGCGTCGACCGGGCCCAGCTGATGGCGTTGCAGGCCGTCGCCGCACTCGTCCCGCCGGATGCCTCGCCCTGGTGGGAGGGGCTGCGGGAGACGTGCGGGGTCTTCGCCGCGCACGCCGGTGTCCCCGCCGCCTCGCCCGATATGACCGTCCGCTGCCACGCCGCCTCGCTGGCCGAGGCCACCAGGCACCCGCTGCCCCGCGGGCTCGATCGCGCCGAGTTGTCGAAGGCCACCTCGGTGTTCCTCGACGCGGTGCGCGAGCGCACCGGTCCCGGGGAGGACACCCTGGCCGGGCTGATGCCGAACGTGATCCCTGCCCGGGTCGCCGCGCTGCACGACCTGCACGGTCCCACGATGACACTCGACACCGGGCTCACCTCGGGCCGCAGCGCCCTCCAGGCCGCCGCCGCGCATCTGCGGCGCGGGGAACTGGAGATGGCGCTGGTGCTGGGCGTCAACGGCGCCGCCGGTCCTCTGTTCGCCCGCCTGCACGACATCGGCGGGTCCCGGGAGCCGGCCGAAGGGGCCTTCGCCCTGGTGCTCACCCGGGCATCCGTCGCGCGCGCCCGTGGCTGGCCCCTGCTCGCCGACCTCGGCACCCTGTTGGACCGGCTGCCTGTCGAGCACCACGAACCGGACGAGTGGAGCTACCTGGGTGCCGACGACCTGGTAGCCGCCCTACGGCACCTCGTCGCCCGTGTGCCGGTCCCCACGTCGGCGGCTTCGGCGCCGACGGCTTCGGCCCGGCCCACCGAGAGCGCCCCGGCTCCGGTCACCCGGCGGCACACCCTGAGCTGGGAGCCGGCCGGACCATGCGGCAGCGGGGTACGGCCGTTGCCGGCCCGCACCCTGGTGATCAGCGACTCCCGGTACGCGAGCGGTCTGCGCGCCAAGGTCGACGCCGGAGCTTCCTGCCGCCTGGTCGCCGTCGACGGGGACCAGGACCCGCAGCAGGCGGTCGACCGAATCCTGCGTGAGAGCCCGGAGGGGTTCCGGCATCTGCGGGTCGTCGCCGACCTGCACTCCGCGCCCGCCTGGCCCGCCCCGCCCACCACCGACGTACTGGCCGTGCAGGAGGCGGCGTTCTGGGCGGTCCGTGAACTGCGTGACCGGATCGCCGCGGGCGGCACCGTCGCCGTGGGGGTGACGGCGCCGTTCCTCGGCGAGGAGGCCGCCCCGCACGCCCATCTGTTCACCGGCTTCGTGAAGTCCCTGGCCTGGGAGCTGACCGGCTGCACCATGCGCGCGGTGGTGGGCGACAGCACCGAACCCCAGGCCGTACTGGCCGCTCTGGAGGACGAACTCGCCCGCCCCGCCGACGGGTTGCCCGTGGTCCGTCATCGCGGTGCCATCCGTTTCGTCCAGCGTCTCACCGAGGACGGCTCTCCCGTGGCGGGCGGCGCCCCGCCGCTCGCCCCCGCGGCGGTGGTCGTGGCCACCGGCGGCGCCCGCGGCATCACCGCCGCCTGCCTGCTCGGCCTGGCACGTCACGTACCGCTGCGGGTGCACCTGGTGGGGTCCAGCCGCCCCGGCGACCTACCGGACGACCTGCTGCACACCCCCGACCAGGAGCTGCCCGCGGCGCGCGCCCGCTACATCACCGACCAGCGCTCCCGCACGCCGCGGCGGCCGGTGGGCGAGATCAGCGCCGCCTTCGACCGCCTCCTGCACGCCCGTGAGTCCGCCCTGACGCTACGGGCCCTGGGTGAGTCCTGCGGCGCCGACCAGGTCCACTTCCACAGCTGCGACGTCACGGACGCGGACGCCGTACGCGCCCTGGCCGACGCCGTACGCGCCCGGGAGGGCCACGTCGACCTGCTCGTCAATGGCGCGGGACTGCACCACCCGGGCGACATCACCCGCAAGACCCTGCCCGGCATGCGCCGTATCCGCGACGTCAAGCTGTCCGGCTACCACCATCTGCGCGCCGCGTTCACCGGCGCGCTCGCCCCGCGACTGTGGTGCAACTTCGGCTCGGTCACCGGGGTGGCCGGACTGCCCGGCGAGAGCGACTACTCACCTGCCAACGACTTCCTGTCCGCCGCCGCCCAGGTCGGCGCCGACGGCGAATTCACCCTCGCCTGGACCATCTGGGACGAGACCGGCCTCGGTTCCGGAGCCATCGTGCAGTCCCACACCGCCCGCACCGCGCGCCTGTCCCGTATGACCACCGCCGAAGGAGTCGCCCACTTCCTGACCGAACTGCGTCGTCGCGCTCACGGCGAGGGCGGGAAGGACCGGCTCGTCACCTTCATCGGCGACGCCGAACACCGCTCCTTCGACGCCCGTTTCCCGGGCCTGCGCACCACCGGGCACCCCGACCGACACCACCCGACCGCACCCGCGCACACTCCACGTCCCACCGATGACGCCCTCCCGGCCGGACCGCCCAGCAAACCCACCCCGGCCGGACCGCCCAGCGAACCCACCCCGGCCCCACTACCCGGCGAGCCCACCCCGGCCGAGCTGCTCGGCGAACCCACCCCGGCCCAACTGCCCACCGAACCCACCCCTGCGGGGCTGCTCGGCGAACCCGCCACCCGCCACGCCGACCACGCCATCTGGCACCTGGTCCTCGACCTGGACGCCCACGGCTTCCTGCGCGACCACTTGGTCGACGGCAAACCCACCGTGCCGGGTGTGATGCTGGCCGACATCGCGGTCCAGGCAGCCCGTGCCCTGGCCCCCGGACTGCCGCCACGCGGCGTCGACGCCCTCGCCTTCAGTGCCTGGGTCCGCGCCCGCACCGACGGCAAACCCGCCCGATATCGCGTCGAGGCCCGTCGTCGCGGTGCAAGGGCGGCCTGCGCGGTCAGTGTGACCATCCGCTCCGATGTCGTCGCCCCCGACGGACGTGTTCTGGCACGCGACCGGGAGCACTTCCGCGCCACGGTCCGACTCGGCGGCCCGGTCCCGCTGCCCGAGCCGTACGGCCCGCTCACCGGACCGCACCGTACGGTCGACGATCCGTACTACGACACTGCCTCCCCGGTCCTGCTCACCGGCGTCTTCCGCGCCACCGACCAGTGCCGCACCACCGGCTCGGGCGCCGGCGCCCGCTGGTGTCCCGGCCCGGAGCGGCTGTCCGCGCTGCCCCGGCTCGCCACCCCGGCGGTCCTCCTGGACAGCCTCGCCCGCACCTCCGCGCTCGCTCCCACGCCGGACGGACACCACGCCGTCGCCGTCCCCCACCACATCGAACGCATCGCCCTGTACGAGTACGGCGACGACCACGACCTGGTCCGGACCCACCCCGCCGGGCTGCGGCTCCACCACTCAGCCGCCACCGGCACCAGCACCGCCACCACCCAGGACGGCCATGTCGTCGCCCAGATCTCCGGCATGCGCGCCACCGTCCTCGCCCGTGTCCCGGCCCACGCCCCCGCACCGGCCGATGCGACCGAGGTCCCATGACGCCGACGGTGCACACACTCGCCGGTGCCCGCCACTGCCGGGTGACCTCAGCGGCGGGCCCGGTCGACCTCTGGTGGCACCTCGGCCCGCAGGGGCGTCCCGTGCCCGGCCGGGTCCTGCTGCGCCATGCCGTCGCGGTGCGACACGCCCGTCCGCCCGGCACCGTCACCGTGGTCCGCGATCCGCTCGGCCGCCCCATGCTCGCGCCGGGACAGGACCTGCCTCCCCAGTACCTCACCGCCGCCCACTGCGGGCCCGTCACCGTGGCCGCGCTGATCGCAACGCCCCGGGACGGCACCCGGATCGGCATCGACATCGAGCATCTGGCCTCCCTCCCGCCGCCGGTGCTGCTGCGGTGCGCCCTCCGTCCGGGCGAGCGCGCCGCGTTGGCGGACCGGCCCACGACCGTACAGCGGGCGGAGTTCCTGACCCTGTGGACGGCCAAGGAGGCCATCGCCAAGGCCCTGGGCTGGCCTCTGCTGCGTGCCCTGGTCGACGTGGAGATCACCCTGCGCCCCCGGCCCGCCCTGGTCCGGCTCGGCCCGGAACCGGCCCCCCTGGGCTGGCAGTTGCTGCCCCTGGGCCTGCCCGGGATTCCGCACACGGTCACCCTCGCCACCCACCACCCGCCACCCGGTCCACAACGGGAGAGCACATGGACCTCACCGGCAAAACCGCACTGATCACCGGGGCCACCCGCGGCATCGGCCTGGCCCTCGCCCATGCCCTGCACGCCCACGGCGCCCGGCTCGTCATCACCGGCCGTTCCAAGGACAGCGGCCGCGCGGCTCTCGCCCTGCTGGACGCCGGAGACGACGTCACCCTGTGCGTGGCCGACGCCACCGACCGGGCCGACGCCGAGCGCGCGGTCGACGAGACGGTGGACCGCTACGGGCACCTCGACATCGTCGTCAACAACGTCGGCGGTGCCACCGACTTCGCCACCGTCGCCGACATCTCCGACGACACCTGGCACCACACCCTTGCCCTGAACCTCGACTCCGCCCTCTACACCACCCGCCGCGCCCTGACCCACCTGGTCCCGCAGCGCTCGGGTCGCGTCATCAACATCTCCTCCATGGAAGGCCGCGACCCGGACCCCGGTCTGTGCGCCTACGCCGCCGCCAAACACGCGCTGATCGGATTCACCCGGGTCCTGGCCAAGGAGGTGGGCCCGTACGGCGTCACCGCCAACTGTGTGTGTCCCGGCGCCGTCGAGACCGACTGGTTCACCGAACAGGGTCCCCGGGCCGCGCGTGTCCTCGGCACCGACTACCCCGGCCTGGTACGCCACTTCACCGGCCGCACCGCCACCGGCCGCCTGACCCGGCCCGAGGAGGTCGCCGCCGCCGTTCTGCTCCTCGCCTCCCACGCCGGCTCCGGCATCACGGGCGCCTGCATCCCCGTCGACGGGGGCACCACCGTGTGAAGAGATCACTTGATCCATGACGTTCCGTGGCGGTTGGTCAGGTCGGTCCGGTCGGCAGCGACGATATTGAGTTGAGGGGGCAGCCAGGGCGGACCAGAATCCCCTCCCATGCCGAACGTCTCACCCACCAGTCCCCGACCCGTCGCTCTCGTCACCGGTGCGGGCGGACGCACGGTCAACATCGGCGCTGCCGTGTCCCGTCGCCTGGCCGAGACGGGCTGGGACGTCGGCTTCACCTACTGGCACCCCTACGACAACGACCAGCCGTGGGAGCCCGAACCCGACGCGCCCGACGCGCTCGGTCGCGAATTGGAGGGCCTGGGCGCCCGATACACCTCCATGGAAGCAGACCTCGCGGATACGGCCGTCCCCGCGACCGTCTTCGACTACGTCGAGAACAACCTTGGGCCGGTCAGGGCCCTGGTGATGTGCCACTGCGAACAGCAGGACCTGAACCTCCTCACCACGACCGTGGAGAGCTTCGACCGGCACTTCGCCGTGAACGCCCGTGCCGCATGGCTGCTCATCCGCGAGTTCGGGCGGCGCTTCAAGGGCACGGCCGGCGACACCGATCCCGGGCGCATCATCGCCTTCACCGGCGACCATGTCGTCGGCAACCTCCCCTACGGCGCCAGCAAGGGCGCCCTGGACCGCATCACCCTCGCCGCCGCCCACGAGTTCGCCCATCTCGGTGTCCGCGCCAACGTCATCAACCCCGGCCCCATCGACACCGGTTGGATGACAGATGAGGTTCGCGCCTCCTGCCGCGAACAGACACCCGCCGGTCGCCTCGCCGGCCCCGAGGAGCCCGCCGATCTCGTCGCCTTCCTATGCTCCCCACAGGGCCGGTGGATCAACGGCCAGCATCTCTTCAGCAATGGCGGCTTCCGCACCGCTCTCTGATCCCAGCCGGGGAGATCGAGTCATGCCCGCCATGAAGAACTGCCGCAGTGAACACAGGACTTCGTGTCGCGTGATCGCTATGCTGCGACCATGGCAGGTGGTCGCGGCTCGGATGCGGGCAAAGGCGGCGGCATCCGAAACAACAGACCATCGGTAGCTCCTGGGTACGCATCGCTGCCCGCCGGGACGGATCCCCGGACTCTTTCAGTCACGAGAGGGAGTCGCTTTTATGTCGGCTGACTTCGTACCAGCGATTCTGGAAGAGTTGCGGTTGACTCCCCAGAAGCCCGATGTGCCCTTGGAAACCCGCTCCGGCGCCTGGGTCCTCGCCGTGCTCACGGCCGACGGCCAGGCCGCCTACCTCAAGGCCACCCCCGCCCCGCTGGATACACAAGCGATCGCGCAGGCGCGGCGAGAGCTGCGCTTCTACCAGAATCTCGCCTCGATCATGCCGGTGCGCACGCCGGGGCTGCTCGCGTGCCGGGACACTGAGGACGGGGTGGCCGTGCTGCTGGAGGCAGTGGGCGAAACGAATCCGGCTGCGGTGTGGACAGCGCCCATGTGGGCGGAGTTGGGTCGTGCACTGGCTCGCCTGCACACCATGGCGCCACCGAAAGGTGCGGAATGGAATCGGCCCGATGTATTGAAGGAGGCTCTCGCCGAACCGGACCTGGACCGGATCAACGATTTCTGGGGTGGCATGCTCCCGCAGCTCACCGAACTCCTCGCCCGAAGAAATGAGTTGTCGGACGAGATCAGTGCGCTCCAGCCCGTCTTCACCCACGGCGACTGTCATGTGGGGAACCTTCTGCACTCCGCGGGATCACTGGTCCTGTGCGACTGGCAGCAAGCCGGCATCGGCCGGGCCGTCTCCGACCTGTCGTTTCTCAGCGTCCGCGCCACACCCGCAGGCGTGACGATTCCCTCCGCGCTGATCGACGCGTATCTGGAGAACCGGCCGTCCGAACGCGGGATTCTGCGCCACGCACTCGTGGCGGAGGAACTGGGCACTTTTGTCTTCCTCTGGCCGCCCTTCGCTGCCTTCAACAGCCGCCTGGGGATCACCCGCGTCCGGCACAGGACTCTCGCACTCGCCGAGCAGTGGCTCGACTCCAAGACAAAGGTGAATGGAGCCTGATGTGAGACTGCTCTTCATGCCCTACCCCTCGACTTCCGGCACCTGGGGCTGCACCGTCTACCACTTGGCCATCGCCCAGGAAGCCAAGCGGCGCGGTCATGATGTCGTGTTCCACGCCTGCCCACCCAGTTCACGCCTGCTGGTCCAGAACGGTTTCGAGGTACGGTCCTTCGACGGGGCGGTGGGCAGCTCAGAGACCAGTGCCGTCAACAACATCTACGACGTGTTCACCTTGCTCGGCCTGGACGATCCCGGTTACTGGCAGTATTTACTGGAACGCGAACGAGAAGTCATCGAGGCCGTCCGTCCCGACGTCCTGATCGCCGGCATGCGGCCCACCGCCACCATCTCCGCCCGGCGTTTCGGGATCCCACTCGTCGGCCTGGCGGCGGTCGGCACCGATCCGCGGCTGCAAACACCTCCTGCCGATCAGCCGTTGGACGCATTGGCGCGGAAGGCCGCCCAACCGTATCTCGATCAGCCGGTTGATTCCTTTCCCGACCTGTTGTTCTGGTTGGCCGACCACAGGATCGCCACCAGTTTCGAGCAGTTCGAACCGGAACTCAGCGACATCCCCGGCCTGCCGTATGTCGGATACCTCAACGGCACCAACCGCAGGGGGCTGGAGGGTCTGCCACCGCGTCCAGAACGCCTGGTGGTGGCCTACCTGAGCACCGTCGGCTGGAATTCCGCGGCCATGGTCCGGTCACTGGCCCGCTCCGCCGCGCTCGCCGGTGTCACCATCTGGTGTGTCACGAACGCCAACGGAACGACGGAATGGGTGGACGACCGCCTCAGACTCTTCGACTATCTTCCGCTCGACGCACTACTGCCCGAGTGCAGCGCTCTCCTCTTCCACGGGGGGCAAGGGACCTCTCTGGCCTCCCTGTTCCATGGGATTCCCGCCCTTGCCTGTCCCGGTCAGCACTACGAGCGCCAGTACAACGCCGACCGTATCCAGGCTCTTGGGTGTGGCATCCACGCTTCCGTCCTGGACCTCCGTCCACGTGTGCTGTCCGGTTTGCTCGCACGGCTTGTCGACGAGTCAGCCTTCAGTGCCGCGGCGAGCCATGCACAGAGTCTGCTGCGGGCCCTGCCGGGAGCCGCCGGTGCCGTGGACGCCATCGAGAGCGCGCAGGGGTGCCGCGCCATGGTCTGAGAGAGGGTGCGCCTTCTCATGCAGGGTGCTCGACCCGCACTCCGTTCGGCACAACATGTCCCTCGAACGCCGCGGCGACCCGGCCGGCGATGGCCGGGGCGAACTTGAAACCCACCCCTGAACACGCCACCAGGGTGGCGATCCGGGGAGACACCCACCGCAGAACGAAGGAACCGTCCGGCGGCATGGTGTACGAGGCGGGGATCGTCACCCACTCGGTGACCTCGCCGAGTCCTGGCATGTGTCGCCGTAGAGTCCCGATATCGCGCAACCAGGTCACCCGGGCCAACTCCGCGGCGTTCATCCGGTGTACGGCCGCGGGCAAAGAGAAATGTCCGAACTGGAGTCTGCTCCCCGGGCCGGAACCGAGAGGGATGGCACAGAATCGGTCGGCCTCGTCGTGGATGAGGTAGAAGGCGTCCTCGTTGGGCGCGGACAGTCCTCCGCTGAACGTGGCCACCTGCATATATGCGGGCTGGACCCGCAGTCCGGGTATCCGGGCCCAATCCGGAAGTTCCGTACTCCATGCACCGGCGCAGACCAATACCTTCTCGGCTTTGCATTCCTCATGGCCCACCCGCACCGTAACCGGGGCGTCCTTTCTGGTATGTGTCCCGGACAGCACGGCCTTGTGTCCAAAGGTCAACTCGGCTCCCGCAGCGATGGCTTCGTCACGCAGGCCCGGACGCTCGCGGGGGCGTCCAGCAGACCGCACGCGCTGTCCTTCCGAGCCACCCACCCCGGTCGAACCGCAACCCCATTCAGGAGGGGATCGTCAGCGGCGAGGTGACGTAACTGTCCCGCCGCCGCGGCGGACCCGCGGCGCTCGCCGCCCGGCTCGACGATGACGCCGGGCGCGGGCCGCAACAGGGGCTTTCCCCGCACCCGGGACAGCGCCTGCCAGTGCTCGAACGACTCCATGGCCAGGGGTGCGAGCCGGGCCTGCTGCGGATCGGCCAGGCGCACCATTCGCATCGGGCCACGCGAGGCACCTCGAACCTGGCCGTGCCGAGAGTGTTCCACTCCCAGCACTCGCCACCCGCGTGCCGCCAGCTCGCGAGCGGCAGCACTTCCGTGAACGCCCAATCCGATGACGATGACGTCGGCGGACTTCACCTCGGCACTCCCTCCGTCGTCCACAGAACAGGCACATTCGAACAAGACCCGATCTGGATATACTCAATTCGCGCACGATTGCCCTCACCAGCATAGTCGCGAGAATGGACCCTTATGAACAGCGAGACGGTCGGTCAACCCGGTGGTGAGAAATTTGTGCAGACCATCACGCCGCTTGATATCGGACGGATTCCGGTGCGGGTGCGTTCCGCCACTCTTTCCTATTTCGGAACGAACGTGGCACGCCTGCTCGGAATGAAATCCGAGGCCCTGCACCAACGCCTCGGCAACTCGCCCTTCCTGCATGCTCTCAGGGCCACCCCGCTGGGCACCGCCGCGGTGATCATCATCCCTTTCAGCTACCGGGACATGGTTCGCCAGGCTCAGCGCGGCGCGAGCTACGCCCGGACGGCCGTGGACATGGCCTTCGCCATGGGGGCTGAGTGTGTCTCGCTGGCCGGGCTCCTCGCATCGGCCTTGGACTACGGCGAGAACCTCGGTCTACCGCAGGACCGGCTCACCACCGGACACGCGACCACGGCGGCTTCGATCCTCAAGACCGTCGAGGCTGTGCTTGCTTCGGTGGGCCGTGCGTGGCGGACGGAGTCGGTCGCGGTCCTGGGCGTCGGTTCCATAGGCCATGCCACGATCGCGGCGGCACTGGCCCAATTCGGCACCCCGCGACGCCTGATCCTGTCGGATCTGGTCTCCAAGGAAGCCGAGGTCCGGGAGTTGAGCCTGCGCCTCCAGACAGATCACCCGGGGCTGGAGGCGTCGTTCGTGGACGCGGCCGGCGAGGAGAACGAGCTGCTGTACCGGTCCAGTCTCGTCATCGGCTGTACGAGTACACCGAACGTCTTGCGGGCGGACCGCCTGCGGCCGGGATGCATCGTCGTCGACGACTCCGTGCCGCACTGCTTCGATGTCGAACGTGCCCTGGTCCGGGCGGCCGAGAAGAGGGACGTCGTGCTCGCCAACGGCGGCATCGTTCGCTTCCGGGAGCCCTTCCGTACGACGCAGTACGCGCCGCCGTTGTTCCATGACGAGCTGGGCTGGGCGGCCGGCGTCAGCCACGAGTCGGACCTGACCAGTTGCGCCCTGTCACCGCTGCTGATGTCCCACGATCCGGCCCTGCCCGCGACACTCGGCAAAGGCGCGTCCATCTCCGCCGTGTCGGCGAACTCCCGTGCGTTCGACCGGTTCTCCCTCACGGCGCCGCCGGTCCGATGTGCCGGAAGGTCCCCGTCGGCCGCTTATCTGGCCCAGTTCGCGGAGCGTTTCGGCGAACCCGGCACCTCGACGCCCTGACTGTCCTGAGCTGTTGGCCTGCGCCGCACTCCGTCATCCCTGACGGCGGGTGGGTCCGCGCGGCCAGTCGGTGCGCGCGAGATACTCGTAGAACTCGTCCAGGCTCAGCCTGACCCTGTCCTCGCTCGGCCGGGCCGCCAACCAGGGCTTCACCGCGGTCAGATGCCGGATGAAAACCCGTTCCGGTGCCGCACTGAACTCGTTGCTCATGATCCATTGCTGGGTGGTGACATTCCAACCGGCATCCAGTTCGACCCACTTGTCGGCGCAGACGACATTGAGTGCGCCTTGATCCATGATCTGGTGAGCCCGCGCCACGGCCTTTGAACGCCGCCCGATCTGCTCGCGGAACCATCGCCGCGTGTCGATCGCCAGGACGCCGGAGTTGAACCGGCGGCCCGGTGCGGCGCCTGCCCCGGACAGCCGTCCCGTCCCGCGGTCGAAGAGCGTGTAAGTCCGGTCGTAGACGGCCCCGAGGGCCTTGTCCGCCAAGTCGGTGGCGAGCAGGCGCCGGATGTCCACGCGGACGACGGTGTCAGCGTCCAAGTACACGCAACGCGTCGGATCGACCAGCTCCGCAGTGATGGTGAAGAGGGCGAACGCGGTACGGCTGATCCGCGTGCTCACCCCTTGTCCGGAATGCTTCGGCAGCATCTCGGTCCGGATGTCGACGAATTGCAGGGCCTTCGGACAGGGCACGGAGTCCAGGACGCGCCGTTTGCCTTCCGGTGATACCCCGTCACACAGCACGGTGACGGTCAACGAGGCCGCGTCGGTGTTCTCCTGGAGTGAGCGCAGGGAGACCGAGAGTGGGATCAGGTACTGCTCGTCACTGACATAGACGACATCGGCCGGGCGCACTGCGTTGTTCGACGTCATTGTCATGGCAGCCGTTCTTCTGCGGGCCGCGACAGCATGGGCAAGGGAAGCACCCGCCATGTCGTCCCGTCCCGGAAGCGCACGTCGGTGTCCGGTGCGACGGTGGTGGGCAGGCCGGCGAAGCAGAGTTCCCGACCGGCCCTGGGGGAATATCCGGATGAGGTGACGTACCCCTCGGACGTTTCCACCGTGTCGCTGACGAAGCGTTCTCCGATCGACCGCCGAGGTGCCGTGGAACTCTTCGCCATCAGCCCGCCGACCCACATCCGGCCGCCGAACCGATCCGGGTTCCACAGCGCCTCACTCCCGATGAACGCGCTCTGTTTCCTCTTCGTGACGAGGTAGCCGAGGCCGGCGTCGCGAAGATATGTGCCGCGGTGGATGTCCAGCGGGCACAGGTAGAAGGCGAACTCCGGGCATTCGAGTCGGAATGTTGCGAGGATGTCCCAACCGCATGGTGTGTACCGGCCCGGGTCACTCATCATGTCCCGCCAGGCCGTGTTCATCACCTCTGGGGTTCCCCACAGCTCGATGCCGATCACCGTGCGGACGACCCAGGCGTCCGCGCCCCAGCGGGTGCGGACCCGCATACCGCGAAAGGTCCCGAGCTTGTCCAGGCGGTTGGCGAACTCGTCGCTGAGCAGCAGTGACATATCCCGCAGACGGCCTGCTCCCTTGATGTTGAAGGAGCTCAGCTCGGCCTCTTCCGCATGTGTGTCCGGATAGGCGTCGATGGCGTCGTGCAGCCAGGTCGGCGGGCGGGTGTCACCCCCCACGGACACCGTGAACGATTCCTCGCCGTCGCGGAGAACGACACATTCCGTGTCCACTGTCCCCTCCGGCGTTGTGAAGATCGCGAAGGTCGCCTGCCCGACCTCCAGCACATCGATGCGTCGGGGGGTGAGGAGATTCAGGACGTGCGCGGCGTGCGGTCCGGTGATGGTCAGGTAGTACATTCCGCCGCAGGGGAAGACGCCGGCGCCATGGGTCACCGCCTCGTACTGCTCGTCGAAGGTGACCCCCGCCCAATTGCCGACCGACGCCACATTGCCCCCGAGCACGCAGTACGACGTCGGCTCGCCGTACTTTTCGGCGATCACGCTCAGGGCGTCACCGGGGTCGTTGCGGCGCAGGGTCGGCGGGTTCCCGAGGAGTGCCGGGTGACGTGGGGGGAGCGTGCGCCAGGTCCATCCGTCGATCAGTGGGCTGCGCAGTTCCGAGTCGAAGCGTGGTGCCACTTCCCAGGGGAGTGGCACCGGACCAGCGGATATCTGATGCCTCATCATTTCTCCTTTACCTGGCCTACTGTCCGACGGACTGTGTCGAGAATCGCGTCGAGTTTGGGTTCCTCGGCCGCATGGTCCCGCTCCGCTGCCTGCAAACTGTCCACGGAGAAGGCGACCCGGTTGTATATCGGCTGGAACTGCCCCGTGAAGTATTTGCCGAGCAGCGCCCGCAGATCGTGGCGAAGGGCCGACGTCCGATCTCCCATATGGAGACTCAGCTCGGCGTAATGCTGATCGGTGAGGCGGGCGAGGCAGTCCATCTCGGGCCGCCGGACGGACTCGAATCGCCGGCCCACCTCGGCCCAGTCGGCGCTCGGGTGTAGCAGAGCGGCGAGTTCGCGGGCGTCGGCCAGTGCGGCGTTGGCGCCTTGGCCCAGGTAGGGAGCCGTGGCGTGGGCCGCGTCCCCGACGACACACAACCGGCCGGCATGCCATACCGGGCATCTCACCACACGTACCTCGTCGTGGTTCCGCAGTGAGGCCACGTACTCATCCCGAGACAGCCGCAACTGCGGGGCGAGGGCTTGGAGTTGCTCGTAGTCCGGAAAGGTGCCGCCGCCGGTGACGAACAACAGCACCGTCTTGACCGTGTTCCGGTTGGGGAACGCGATGAGCATGATCGGAGACTGTGGCCACACGTCCACCGCGTCAGGGATGGAGCCGGGCCAGGAATCCGGCACCTTGAGTTCGAGCCATCTCGTTGTGGTCTTCAGCGGCTCGGCGCCGTGGGCTCCGGTGGCTTTGCAGATCGCCCGGCGCACCGCCGAGTTCAGCCCGTCCGCTCCTACGATGAACTCTGCGCGCAACCGTGTGCTTCCGGACTCGTCCTGCTGAACGACGGCTGTCCCGTCCGGCTGGGCATCGAGCAGGCGCTCGCCGCACCGCATGGTGATGCGCTCCTCCGCGAGCACCTCGTCCAGCAGCAGACCGACAAGATCGTTTCGCCGTAGTGAGAGGATCGCCTCACCGGCGTCGCCGTAGGGCTGAATCGTGGACTCTCCGGAGCGCTGATGGATGTGCCGCGCCTTTGCGGTCACGCTCAGCTCCGTAACCCGCTCGGCGAGACCCAGCCCACCCAGCGCGGCCAGCCCACGAGCCCCAAGAGTGAGGTTGATCGAGGGGCGACCGGAGACCAACTGGTCGAGCGTGGAGCGCCGTTCGGATATCCGCACCTTCACCCCGCGTCGGGCCACGCTGAGCGCCGTGGCCAAACCGCAGATCCCGGCGCCGATGACCAGGACCTCCGCTTCCTCTGTGCTCATTCCGCCTCCCCGGTACTCAAGCGCACCTTCCCTGTGGCGGTCCTCGGGATCTCTTCGACCACGCGTACCTCTCTCGGAACTTCCGCATCGCGTAACGCGCTGCGGCAGAAGGCGATCACTTCCTGTGGCGAAGCGGTCAGTGTTCGGGCTTCCGCAAGGAGGACCGGCACAAGCCCCAGACGTTCGTGTCGGCCGGCCACCAACGCGAAGTCGCCGAGACCGGGGCACCGGCTGATGATGTCGCGGACCTGGGCGAGGTCGACGTTCTGTCCCGCAACCTGCATCACCTCATCGAGTCGGCCGGAGATGGTGAGGCGACCGTTCCGAAGGAATCCGAGGTCGCTGGTGCGGATCCTCCCGGGGAACGGTTCCAGCTCACCCATGCGCCGGTACCCGGCCGCGCAGCCGGCGCCGCCGACGCTCAAACGTCCTTCCCGGCGGTCAGGGCCGAGCGGTTCCACCGTGATCTCGACTCCGTCCAGTGGTTGGCCGACCGTGGTGCGCAGTGCGTCCGGGTCGTCGTCGGTGTTGAGCGTCACCGTGCCTGCCTCGGCGAGACAGTAGGAGCTGCGGGGAGGGACGCCGAGTCGTGCCCGGACCCGGTCGAACGTCGCGCGGGGCAGCGGGGCCGAGCTGCAGATCGCCCACCTGAGAGTGCTGTGATCGACCGGTCCGGCCGACCTCGCCAACACCTCGTACATGTACGGCACCCCATAGATGAGCGTGGGGCGCGTCACCTCGATCTGCTTGCGGGCCGACGCGATGCGCGGGCCGCTCAGTCGGCCGACGTGGACCACCGCGTCGGCCAGCAGGCCCGGCAGAACGACCATGCCGAGCACTCCGGCGAGGGACAAGGACAGGGGCGAGTAGAGGACGTCACCCTTCGTGAGTTCCAAGCGGTTCGCTATGGCTCGCACGTTGCTCGACAGCGCGCCGTGTGTGAAACTCACGCATTTCGGGTCGCCGGTGGTCCCGGAGGACGCGATGTCCAGGGCGATATCGCCCGGCA
Organism: Streptomyces sp. NPDC004752; assembly: GCF_053601275.1. NCBI lineage: Bacteria > Bacillati > Actinomycetota > Actinomycetes > Kitasatosporales > Streptomycetaceae > Streptomyces > Streptomyces sp. NPDC004752. Next base: position 76,667 of record NZ_JBSGBN010000008.1, read on the forward strand.
CACATGTCTCAACTCCGATCGTGTCGGCGCCGCCCGCCAACAGGGCGGCGAATGTGCCCCCTTCACCGGTGGGCGGCGGCTCGCTTCGGACGACGAATGTCACGCCCCCCTGCCGAACGACGGAATTCATCTCGGTTCGACTGGCTGAACCGCTGACAACGGTCGCTCGCGCGCCGATCCACCAAGTGCCGATGAGTACCGTCAGAAGTTCCGCGCCGCCGCCGTCGTCCACCAGGGCGATGCCGTCGCCGCCCCGTACCCCACGGGCCCGCAGGCCGGCGGCCGCCGTGCGCGCCCCGGCGACCAGGTCGGCGGCGGACAGCCGGATTCCGTCCACCACGACCGCGCCTCGACTCGCGCGGACCAACTCCAGAAGTGTTTCTCGCTGCATTTCCGTGAAGCCCCCGTCTGCCCCGCTACCCCTTTTGCGTTCCCTCCGCCGGTGCCCGGTCCGTCAAGGCCCGAATGGATGTGACGAGGTCATCGACCGACTTCCACCAGTCCGAACTCGTCTCCATGATCCGGTCGGAATCGATGTCGAACTCTTCCTCGAGAGAGACCAGAAGTTCCAGGACCTGAAGAGAATCAAGGTCATTGAGATGCTTGATGCCGGGCTCCGGGGCATGGCCGATGATCTGTTCGACCACCGCGAGAATTCGCTCACGGATGCCATGCTCGTCAACGGGCTGGTTCGCCATTAGCGTTCACTCCAATAGGTGGGAACCCGATCACTGAGGGGAACTGGTACTGGTTGCGTACTCTTTCGGCCGCCGGTGCCACGTCCCGTCGAGTCAGTCGAAGCGGACGTACTGCGGCCTGACCGGCTTTCCGTGGACGTCCTTGGTGATGGTGGCAACGATCTCGAGCTTCTGCGGAACCTTGGTGGAGCTGAGCTGCTCGCGGCAGTAGGCCAGAAGGTCTTCGACCCTCGCCGGTCGACCCACGACGACGTGCGCCACCGGGATCTGCCCGAGACGTTCGTGGTTCTCGCCGAAGACGTATGCCTGCGTGACAGCGGGATGCCCCATGAGGACGCCTTCGAGCTCCTGTGGATCCAGCTTCGCGGCATCGAAATGGATCTTGTGATCGTTGCGGCCCGTCAGATGGAGATAGCCCTGTTCGTCCAGGTGACCGACATCGGAGCCGACGACCCAGTCGCCTTGGAAGACCGCCGCGGTCCCCTCCTCCGGATCGTTGCGGTAACCCGTGGCTGCGAACGGGCTCCTCACCCGGATTCGGCCCGCCTGACCGGCCGGCAGGACACGGCCGTCGTCTCCCCTGATCTCAACGGTGACTCCGGGCAGCGGCCGGCCGACGGACCGAGCGAGCAGTTCGGGATCCTCGGTGTCGTTGTAGGCGATGGTCCCTGACTCACCGCTGCACATGACGTTGCGCACGGCGACGCCCGTGTCCCGCAGCACTGTGCGGATCGTCGACGGCCGCAGTCGCGCCGATGTCGTCAATGCCAGGCGGACGCTCTTGAGTTGATGGGGATCGGGTCGTCCACGAGCGGCGAGTTCGTAGGTGTAGGGCGTCCCCGAGATCACACTGAGGGACTGCTCGCTGATGGACTGCCAGAACTGGCGCGGCGAGTGGAGGGGAACCCGGACCACCGTGGCCCCCGCGCGGATCGCCGGCAGCACGGAGGTCGTGGACAGGGCGGTGCTCATGGCGGTGACCCGGTCGTCCGCCGTGAGGCCGGTCACCCGTACCAACTGGTCAAGATCCTGGCTCAGTCGGCTCACCGGACGCTCGACGCAGGTCGAGCGGCCCGCCGCCCCGCTCGTGAAGGTCAGCAGCGACGCCGTGGACTCGGCGAAGCCCCATCGGTCTCGCGGACTGTGCAGCAACGTGGAGAACGCCATGGACTGCGGTAGGTCCGGTGACCGGTCGGAGATGGTCACACACGGGCCGCACGCGGCCAGCGCGAAACTGAGTTCCCTCGCCTTGAGATACGGCGGGACCGCGGCCACCCGGAAGCCGAGCGACCAGCCGGCCAGGGTGAGCGCGAGGGATTCCGCCAGACCTGGATGAGAGACGACGATGCATAAGTTGTCTTCCGGCGGCAGTGTGCGTTGCAGTCCACCGGCCAGGCGGCGCGTCAGCTCGATGAGTTCCCGGTACGAAATCGTCCGTGTCTCCCCGACAATGGCGGGACGCTTGTCCCCGGCATGTTCTGCTATTTCCTCCACGATGCCTGCCATCAGCGGCTCCTCGATTTCCTGTTGAACCTGTTGCGTGCCTTCTGTTCCCGCCGGCCCTCCCGGCGTAGTTCATATCGGCGATCCTTCGCCAAGGTCGCGTCTCCCCAGATCGTATGGGTGTCGCAGTGCCCTAACAAGGTCTGATCCGTGCCGCGACTCGATTACCGGAGAGCGCCGATGTGACATCAGGACGGCGGAGAAGGTGAATATTCCGTTCGCCGGCTAAGAAGTGGCACCGGTGTACCGTTTGAGACCCTGCTGGAAGAGCCCGATGGCGAACAGCACAAAGCCGGCGGTCAATGCCAGTCCAGTCGCCAGAGTAGTACCGGGGCTGGTTCCCTTCAGCGCTGCGGCAGGCAAGGTGATCATGCCGGCGAGTGGAATCAGATAGGTGACGACGCTCCGCAGGGGCTGCCGATAGACCTCGGCGGGATTCCGGCCGATGTCCCACAACGACGCCATGAGAGGACTGAGTTCGAAACGGCCGGCCCAGAACCCCAGACAGGCGATCGCGAGGGACAATGCCCAGGCGATCGCGATCGCGCAGCAGGTCAGGACGACGGCGACGACGACGGCCACGAGGCCCGGGCGCGTGGGCAGCCCGCCGATGCCCACCGCGACGATACCCGCGCCCAGCAGGGACTGGCCGAGTGCGAGCGGAGCATGATCACGACAGGTGGTGGTGAACCAGCTCGGCGCCGGCCGCAGCAGGGCCTCATCCAGTGTGCCGTCCCGGATCGTACTCACAAACGTCATCAGACTGGGATCGATGAAGGCCGCGCGAATCCCCGAAACGATCGCGAACATTCCGACGAGGACGAGCGCCTCCGGCTTCGACCAGCCCGCCAACCGATGGGTCTGCTGGAACACCGCGAGCGTGGTCACCAGCGCCGTGACAATTCCGATGACCGACTGGCCCAAGTCGAAGGCGAGATTGACTCTGTGTGCCAGAACCCTGCGCAGTGAGAGCGAGAAAGTGGCGCACAGCAGTCGCAGCAGCTTCATGTCAGCCTCCCGCAGCGGTGTAACGCATCAACCCTCGCCGCCACAAGGTCACCGCCAGGACGCCCAACAGGACGAGCCACATACCTTGTACGGCGACCCCGGCCGCGGCGGTGCCCGTGGAGAGTCCGGCAGTGGTGTCAGCGGGTAGGCCGACCATCGAATAGAACGGCAGGAAGCGAGCGATGACATCCCACCCGGAAGGCAGTAGGTCGATCGGTACGGCATTTCCTCCCAGCAGAAATGCGAATGTGGTCGCGAATCCGGTGATCGCATGCACACGCTCGGTCCAGAATGCCGTCATCGCCAGGCACCAGGTGAAGAGGAACCGTAAAAATCCGGCCCCAAGCCATGAGGGCAGGGCCATCAGCAGGTCCGTGAAATTGAACGTCACTTTGGTGACTGTCGCCATGAGCAAGGCGGCCGGCACCGCGAAGATGCTGATCCATACGCGAATGGCGATGTTCTCCCCGAACGGCGCGAGGACGACGGGTTGTGGCTTGACCAACTCGTCGGCGAGGGTCCCTCGGTAGATGGCCTGGGAGAACGTGTGGTTCTCGTACGAGGCTGTCGTGGCGACGACGAAGATGAGCGCGACGTAGTACGTGGAGACATGGGTGGAGTCGGGGAACACGCTGCGCCACACCGCCAGTCCCACGAGCGGAGGGAGGACCTGGCCGGCCGCCAGAGCGAAGACGAACCACCAGGACCCCGACCAGCTCAGGACCTGGCGTACGACGTGCAGACGGAGCAGCCTGGCCAGCCGGGTCATCGAACCTCCGCTTCGCTCCGCCGGTAGATCTCGTCCATCAAGACGTCGAGGGGCGCTTCCTTGATGCTGACGTCCAAAACCGTGGTGTCCGCCAGCAGTCTGCTGACCACTGCCGGGACGTCCTCGCGTGCGACGCTCAACTCGCAGCGTGTGTCGTACCTGGTGGCCTCGATCCCGGCGGGCAGTTCCGCGCCTTCGGGAAGCCAGACCTCGATGAGCTTGTCGCGTTGGACTCTTTTCGTGAGCTCGGCGAGGCTGCCGTCGTAGACCTTCTTTCCGTGGTTGACCAGCACCACACGTGGACACAGCTCGGCCACATCGGCCATGTAGTGGCTCGTCAGGAGCATGGTGGCACCGGTGTGTGCCACATACCTCCGCAGAAAGGCACGAGTCTGCACCGCCGCCGAAACATCCAGACCGATGGTGGGTTCGTCCAGGAAGAGGACGGTCGGCCGATACAGCAGGGCCATCGCGAGGCCCGCCCGCATCCTCTCGCCGAGCGAGAGCGCCCGTATCTGACGGTTGAGAACAGGGCTGATGCCCAGCAACTCGACCAGTTCGTCAAGGTTTTCGCTGAACTGCCGTTCCGTCAGGTCGAACACGAGTCGCTGATAGCGCAGTGAGTCCATGACGGTGAGTTCGGGGGTGTTGCCCAGTGGTTGACTTCCGCGTACCAGGGCGATGCGGCGCAAGTGTTCGGGTTTCCGGTCGAAGGGTTCCTGGCCGAGTACGCGCGCTTGTCCCTCGGTGGGTTTGAGGATGCCCGCGAGGATCTTCATCAATGTGGTCTTGCCGGCTCCGTTGGGTCCGATCAGGCCCACGGACTCCCCTGCTGTGATGTGCAGATCGACCGAGGACAGAGCCTCCACATTCCTTGTTTGCCGCCGCCAAAGACTCCGGAGAGCCGCTCCGAGACTTGCCTCCCGTACCGGGACCCGATAGGTCATCGATAGCCCGACCGCATCAATGCAGGGTTCAGTCGTGAGCATGCGCCAATCGTACGAGCGGGGCACCGTGGTGACAACCGGATTGATCTTCGATACCGGGTGAACGGGTATTCTTGCGGCTCACCTTGACGTGCCGCGATGGTCGCCTGCGAGAATCACACTCCACGCAACCGACGATTTATGGCGCGACCCGACCAACTCAATCCCTGGAGCCCTGGAGAGGTCAATGCACCTGCTTTACAGCGCCAACAGGCCGTATCTGTTTCCCATGGCCGTCTCTCTCTTCTCGGCCATGCAGAATGCCAGTTCACCGATTTCCGCGACGATAGCGGTGGAAGCGATCGACACGCGCTGCCAAGAAGCCCTGCGTTCTCTGTTTCGCGACATGGACGTGCGGTTCAAGAAACTTCCTTCACATCAGGAGGGCGTGAAATGGCCGGTCGCCATGTTCGCCCGCCTGCTGATCGACAAGCTCGTCCCCAAGTCAACGGAAAATGCCCTGTACCTCGACAGTGACACCATCGTTCTGGGGGATGTGAGCGAGCTGGCGGGATCAATCCCTCAAGACAAGATCGTCAGCGCGGTGCAGGACGATTTCGCCAATCGAATGCACGGCTGGTCGGCGTACTTCAACTCCGGAGTGATCTCCGTTCACATCCCGGCCTGGAAGGCCGCCGGCGTGGGGCCAGCCGCGATGCAACTGGTGAGCAGAGAGGAGATGTCCGACCAGCACGCACTCAACACCGTGCTGGCCGGCCGGTGGGCACCGTTGGATCCGAGGTGGAACGTCATGACTCACTTCTACGCGCCGAGCGTCCGCTGGGAGTATGCGACCGATGCGCGCCAGCGGCCCGCCATACGCCACTTCACCGTGCACAAGCCTTGGCTCTCGGAGCGAAAGGGGATGGGCGCGTCACACTTCCATGCCGCTGCGGCCGGGCTGCACGAACTCGACGCCGACGCATGGGCCGTCCTCAAGGAAGCGGCCACCGAAGCCCACTGACGGCGCTCATGGCACCGGTCCGCCCGCTCCGTGCGCGTCGGGCCGACGCTGTTCAACTGCTGGAAACGAGCAGTTGAACAGCGCGGGACGTCTCTTCGCTGCCGAGACACGACCCCGTTCCCGTGCTGCCGTCCACACGGCCGTGGCCGACCCACTGCGGGAACCCGCGCTCGTTGTCAGCGCTCACTGGCTCTTGGTGACTCGTGCCAGTTCGTCGCCCAGTGCCCGCCAGACCTCGGCATAGCCTTGAACGATTTCCGCTATCGAGCCGCGGCAATGCGCCGGCAGACTGTCGACGATCCGCTGCTTCTCCTGAGCTGCGATGGCGCAGGCGTCAAGCATGCGGAGCACCGTTCGCCCGACCTCGTTGAAGCGCAGCGAGGGATCCCTTCGGAGCCTTTCGGACAGTGCCACCAGTTCGGACAGCGACTTGGCGACATCCGTGGGCCTGGCTCCGCCGGCCTGTTCGACGACAGTGGAGCCGCGCCGGCCCTCCGATGGCCGCTGCCGTGCGGGGAGCGGGTCGACGCCGCGCCGCAGGCGGTCTCGGACGTCGGCCGCCGTGGCGGGCGAGATGCCGGCCTCCTTCGCGATCTGACGCAGTGAGGCATGAGGGTTCCGCTGTATCAGTTCGCTCGCGCGTACCCGCCCTTGTGCGCCGTCGACCGGTCTCGACCGACCGTCGCGGCCCAGCCTGGCCTGCGGAGCGTCGGCCCCTGCCGCCCGGTGCCGTATGTCGGCCACCTTCGTCGCCGACATGCCGGCAATGGCGGCGACCGCCCGGTCCGACCAGTGCGGGTGGGACAAGAAGATCCGTTCCGCGGCCAGCACGCGATCGGCTGTGGACAGCGGCAGCCCGTGGGCCACGTTCACCGCTACAGACAGCGCAAATATTTCGTTGTCGGGTCCTTCGTCGAAGTAAGCTCGAATGTGGTGCTCACCACGCAGCACGGCCGCGCGAATACGATGTCTGCCATCAATGACTTGCATTGTCCCTCGATGGACGACGATCGGGGGCAGGACGGATTCCGCCTCGGCAAGTGCTTCGACATGCTCGACTTCTTCACCGAGGCGGCGCGGGGAATCCGCCTCCATCAGCGAACTGATCGCCACGAGTTCGACAGGTGACGACCGTATCTCCTGTAAGCGTTGCTGCACCGACTGGAACGGATCGTTCGCACGATTTCCTTTTTCTTGAACAGAGATCACCCATATTCCTTACCGCAGGAAGCGGCCAAGCCGTCCCACTTGCGTCCGTTACCTCGATATGGTGAACCACTCGCTCGGCACATCCGGCGCGCATAGCCGCACGGGACAACTAGGAAACATGTGAGGTTCATGGGTTGCGGGGAAGCGATCCGAAAGTCGCCGCACCGGCGGTCACTCGGCCCGCGAGGGATCGGCCCGTGGTGTCGGGCGCCCGTCAGCCGGAAAGGGGCCGTCTGTCAGGGGAGTTGGCGCCCAGAACACGGTGGCGGTGTCGTGGAGGCGGCTGCTCGCCTCCGGTCACGGAAGGAGGCCCTGCGGCCGACCTGTTGGTGTCGTGGGGTCTTGACGGTGGCGTCCGAAAGAGCGATACACGGCACCTCTCAAGCGGTGATGAGGGGCGATGCGGGGCTACGTTTGATCGTTATAAGAGGCTAACCCTCAGCTCAGAGCACTGGCAATCCCCTTGGAACGCTCAAACCGCTCGGCCCTCACGACCGTCCTACGTTACTCACCGGTGGCGTAGCCGCGCTCGACGTATCCGGGCCCTGCTTGCGGGGTCCGATGCCCCGACCGGCCGGCCGCCCGGATGCGAGCCCCGCAGCCGCCGTCTCAATCGGGGACGATGATGTCGATTCCGTACGCCGCCACCGCGAGGCACGCGGCGAAGCACAGCACCGCGGCGCCCGCGGCCACCCGCGTCTGTCCACCGCCCGCCGAAATGCCGCGCAGGCCACCGGCGCGGTTCCAGGCCACGATGGCGAGCGAGAACAGCACGACCACCACGATCGTGACCCCGAAGCTGGCCAGGGACACCTCCCCGAGGTTGTCCCACTTGATGTCCATCGCGCGCTCCTTCTGCGCCTGCGGGAACCAGCGGACTGGGGTGATCACCTGGCGGACGGGCCGGTGAGTTCACGTTCCCGGGGCGGTACATCGTTGACATTGTCCGGGTTGACCGGCCGACGCCGGGACAGCACGTAGAAGCCGGTCGCCGCGGCCACGGCCACGCCTGCCACCAGGGCCACCCCCAGGTCGCCCTGGTCGGCCACCCACGCCGAGACCCCGCCGACCGCTGCCGCGGCCGGCAGCGTCAGCACCCACGACACCGCGATCCGCCCGGCCACGCCCCACCGCACCGTGGCCAGCCTGCGGCCGAGCCCCGAGCCCAGGATGCCGCCGGTGCAGACCTGCGTGGTGGACAGCGCGAACCCCAGGTGCGACGAGGACAGGATGACCGCCGTCGCCGTCGTCTCGGCGGCGAAGCCCTGCGGGGCCTGGATGTCGGTCAGGCCCTTGCCCATGGTCCGGATGATCCGCCAGCCGCCGACGTACGTGCCCAGGGAGATCGCCAGCCCGGCGCTGAGCACCACCCACCACGGCGGCTGCGAGCCGTGCGGGAGGAAGCCGGTGGAGATCAGTGCGAGGGTGATGACGCCCATGGTCTTCTGTGCGTCGTTGGTGCCGTGGGCCAGGGCCACCAGGGAGGCCGATCCGACCTGGCCCGCACGGAAACCCTTGTTGACCCTGCGCTCGGCGGTGCGCCGGGTGATCTCGTAGGCCAGATACGTGGCGATCAGGGCCACCACACACGCCAGGATCGGCGAGGCGATCGCCGGAATCACGATTTTCTCCACCACCTGCGTGAACTGGATCGCCGATCCGCCCGCTCCCACCCACACCGCACCGATCAGTCCGCCGAACAACGCGTGCGACGAACTGGACGGCAGTCCGAAGAGCCAGGTCGTCAGGTTCCACAGGATCGCGCCGACCAGACCGGCGAAAATCATGACCAGGGAGACCTTGGAGTCGTTGACGAGCCCGTTCGAGATCGTCGAGGCCACCTCTGTGGAGAGAAAGGCACCAGCGAGGTTCAGCACGCCCGCGACCGCGACGGCCACTCGGGGATTCAGTGCCCCCGTCGCAATGGATGTCGCCATGGAATTGGCGGTGTCGTGGAAGCCGTTGGTGAAATCGAAGGCCAAGGCGGTCAGCACGACCGCTATGAGCAGGAAGGAAAAGCTTTCCACCGCCGACGGCCTCCCACTCGATACGTCGTACGAGTAGCTGAACGTCCTTCCCCCGCCCCACGCCGACGCCCTGCCCAAGCCGCCTGAGTACCCGACGTGTCGGCCGCGGAGGCCCACGATGTGTCGGCCACGGAGGAATCCGCACAGGTGACAAGGGCCCGCGCGGCAGCGTGTCACCGCATCCCTTTCGCTATCCATCCTGACGGCGCCGCCGCGACACGCAACCCGAGCGCCAGGACTCTGCTTGAGCACGTGCCGCGTTCAGGACTCCCCGCGCGGGCCGAGCAGACGGCGCAGGCCCGGTTCGATGTCCGGGGCGCTGATCGAGCCATAGCCGAAGACGAAGCCCGGACGTGCGGAGCGGTTCGCGGCGACCTCCGCCAGGGTGTGGATCGCAATGCCGGATGCGCGGGCCCGGCCGGCCCGGTCCGCGAGGGCCTCGGGGTCGGCGAGGCGGCCTCGGGTGAACGCGGTCATGTGCAGGCCCGCGGCGGACGGCACCAGTTCGGCCAGGTCCTCGAAGTGGTCGGTGAGCGCACGGGTGAGGGCTTGGTGCCGGGTCGTGTAGGTGTGCCGCATCCGGCGAATGTGCCGGGCGAGCAACCCGTCGTCGACGAAACGGGCGAGCGCCGCCTGCGTGGGGACCGCTGTGTGCCAGTCGGCGGCGTACTTGGCGGTGCGCAGCGCTTCGCGCAGCGGGGCGGGCGCCACCAGGAAACCGACCCGCAGAGAGGGCAGCATCACCTTGGAGAACGATCCGACGTAGATGACGTGTCCGTGCCGGTCCAGGCTCTGCAGTGTCTCGACCGGCCGCCCGCCGAAGCGGAATTCGCTGTCGTAGTCGTCCTCGATCACCGCGGCGCCGTGCCGCCGCGCCCACCGCAGCAGCGCCGTTCTGCGCTGCAGGGACATCGGCATGCCGAGCGGGAACTGGTGGGCGGGGGTGACATACACGGCGCGAGTGTCCGGCGGGATGGCGTCGACCAGCAGGCCCTCGGCGTCCACCGGTACGCCCGTGACCTCGGCGCCCTGTGCCAGGAACGGCAGCCGGGCCGGTGGGTAGCCGGGCTCTTCGACGGCCACCCGGTCGCCCGGTTCGAGCAGGACCCGTCCGACGAGGTCCAGGGCCTGCTGCGTGCCGGTGGTCACCAGCACGTCGTCCGGGCCGGTCCGCACGGCGCGGGAGAGTCCGAGATGCCGGGCGAGCGCGGCCCGCAGTCCGGCGTGGCCGGCCGGATCGCCGTACCCGACCGTCCCGGCCGCCGAGACGCGCAGTTCCCGGGCGATCAGGGGGCGCAGGGCGTGGTAAGGGAAGAGCCGGGCGTCCGGCAGACCGACCCGGAAGTCGTGGGCCGCCGTCGTCGCTCCCGTGGTCTCCGGACCTGTCCATGGGGACAGGCCCGCCCACAAGGCGCGCGGGCGCGGTCCCGAGCCGGTGGTGTCGGCGTCGGTCGCGGCCTCGCGCGTGGGCAGGCCCGTAGGGCGCACATAGGTCCCGGAGCCGACCTTGCTGACCGCGTACCCCTCGGCGACGAGCCGTTCATAGGCGGCGCCGACGGTATTGCGGGCCACGGCGAGGTCCCGGCCCAGCTCCCGGGTCGGGGGCAGCGGATCGCCTGGCCGGAGCAGCCCGTCGTGGATCGCGGTGCGCAGCTGGCGGTAGATCTGGCCGGACAGGTCGCGTTGCCCGTCGAGCCTGACGTGCACGTCCATCTCGGTCAACGGCTTTCGGTTCGGCTGGTGTCGGTTCGGCTGGTGTCGGTTCGGCTGGTGTCGGTTCGGCTGGTGTCGGCTCGCGGCCGGGCGATTGGCTCAATCAGTTGGCAGCACATTGGCTCTAGGGCTGAGCCGCTGTGTGATCTTACGCTCTGGCCATGGACTCACGACGACTTGACCGCGAGGCGCTGTCGCTCACCGGGGAGGCGGTCTCCCAGGTGAAGACCGCCCAGCTGAGGCTGGCGACACCGTGCGCGGACTGGACCCTGTACGGCCTGGTTCGCCATCTGGTCAGCCAGAACAAGGGGTTCGCCGCCTCCGCCCGCGGCGCGGGCGAGCCGTGGGCCGTATGGCGGGACGGCGACCTCGGTGACGACCCGGCCGCAGCGTACGAGGCGTCGGCGGGCGAGGTCACCGCGGCGTTCGCGGAAGACGATGTGCTGGAGAGGCGGTTCGCGCTGCCGGAGCTGGGCGAGGGTTTCACCGTCCCCGGACGGGTGGCGATCGGCTTCCACCTGCTCGACTATGTGGCGCACGCCTGGGACGTCGCGGTGACGATCGGTGCCTCGTGGGAGCCCAGCACCGAGCTCACCGCCGCCGCGCTGCACGTCGCCGCCCTGGTCCCGGACGAGGGCCGCGGGCCCCAAGGCGCGTTCCGCCGACGGATCGCCCTCCCCGACGACGCGCCGCCGGCCGACCGGCTGCTGGCCCTGCTCGGCCGCGACCCGTCCTGGACGCCGGGATCATGCTGAGGAGCCGCTGGTGCCGGGGCCCGGCCGGGCACTCCCCCGGCGACCGCGCCCCCGCGGACGGCTTCGGCGTCGACGGCGACGGTGACATGCGCGGTCGCCGGAGCGGCCCGCTGATCGTCAGCGTCACCGACTTCACCAGCGACGCCTACCGGGACCTGCCGGGCATCACACGTCATGGCTTCGCGCTGCGGCGCCGCTGGCCGGATCTCGACGGGGCAGTCGGCATGTGGTTGTGGGTCGCGCCTTTGGCCCGGCGCTGCGGATCGGTCTCGGTGTGGACCGGACGGCAGGCTCTGGGGGAGTTCGTACGCCTGCCGGAGCATGTCGCGATCATGGACGAGTACCGCGAGCGAGGCACGATCAGGTCAGTGATCCGGGAGTGTGCGAGCTTCGACTCGGCACAGATCTGGCGGGATGCCGAGGCATGGCTGATGTCGGACGATCGCCACCGTGCCGCGCGGGGGGCGGCACGGCGGCACCGCTGACACCGGCTTCTCGGCTCAGAGGCCGGGACCACCGGACCGAACCGGTCCGCCGACCCGGAAGGAGTCGGCGAACGGCGGACCGGACGTCGACGACGCGTGCGAGGCCGTGCTTGATCACGAAGCGCCGGAGCCGACGAGCACCGGCGGGTACGGCCTCAGACGCGCACCGGCGGGTAACGCGTCAACCGAACGAAGGGTCTGCACGAGCGGGGATGGTCCGGCAACGGCAGCATTGCCCCGGGCGCTCCGCCTCGTGCATGATCACCGGCATGAGCGCTGACACTCCCTGCCCCGTCCGCCTGGTCGGCGGCGGGGCCGAACTCGTCGACCGACTTGAGCCGTTGTGGCTGGCGTTGCACGCGCACCACCAGAGCGTCGACCCGCGCGGGATCTATTTCGACGACTCGGAGTCCTGGCGGGTGCGTCGTAGCAGCTATGTGCGCTGGCTCGCCGAGCCCGGCTCCTTCGTACTGATCGCCCAGACCGAGGCCGGCGAGGACATCGGCTACGCCCTTGTGGCCGTCACCGAGGGGCCGGACGACACCTGGGTCACCGATGATCGGCTGGCGGAGGTCGAGTCGCTCGCGGTCCTGCCCGCTCACCGGGGTTCCGGCGTCGGCACCCGGCTCCTGGACGCGGTAGACGCCGAGCTGGACCGGTTGGGTATCGGTGACCTCTTCATCGCGGCCCTCGCCCAGAACACCGAGGCGATCCGCTTCTATGAGAAGAGAGGTCTGCGCCCGGTCCTGACCAAACTCGCCCGCTTCCGGGCGGAGCGGCGGTGACCGCGAAACGGGAACAGAAGTGGACACCCTCGTCGGCTGACGAGTCCCTTCCGGTCAGGTCGGCCCGGCCGGTTCCGTACGCCTCCCCCTCCGGGGCATACGGAACCGGTGTTCGAGAGGCCGCGTCAGCGGTAAGCGGGCTGACCGGTGAGCGCCTCGCCGATGACCAGCGTGTGGATCTCGCCGGTGCCCTCGTAGGTGAGGACGGATTCCAGGTTGTTGGCATGGCGCAACGGCGCGTACTCCAGCGAGATGCCATTGGCTCCGAGGATGGTGCGGCACTCGCGGGCGATGGCGAGGGCCTCGCGAACGTTGTTGAGCTTGCCCACGCTGATCTGCTCCGGCCGGATCCGCCCCTGGTCCTTCAGACGCCCCAGGTGCAGGGCGAGCAGTGCCGCGCTGCCCAGCGAGACACTCATGTCGGTGAGCTTCTTCTGGGTCAACTGGAAGGCGCTGATGGGCTTGCCGAACTGGATGCGCGCGTCGGCGTATTCGAGGGCGGCCTGGAGGGAGTCGCGGGCCGCGCCGACCGCGCCGAACAGGATGCCGAAGCGGGCCTCGTTCAGGCAGGACAGCGGGCCGCGCAGGCCCTGGGCGTGCGGCAGACGGGCGGAATCCGGCAGGCGTACGTTGTCGAAGTACAGCTCGGAGGTGATGGAGGCGCGCAGCGACATCTTCTGCTTGATGTCCTGGGTGGTGAAGCCCGGCGTCGCCTTGGGGACGAGGAACCCCCGGACACCGTCCTCGGTCTGCGCCCAGACGGTGGCCACGTCGGCGATGCCGCCGTTGGTGATCCACATCTTGGAGCCGTTAAGGATCCAGTCGCCGCCGTCTCGGACGGCTCTGGTGCGCATGTCCGCCGGGTTGCTGCCGAAGTCGGGTTCGGTGAGACCGAAGCAGCCGATCGCCTCGCCGGCGGCGAGCCGGGGCAGCCACTCCCGCTTCTGCTCCTGTGAGCCCCACTTCCAGATCGAGTACATCGACAGCGAGCCCTGCACGGAGACGAAGCTGCGGAATCCGGAGTCGGCCGCTTCGAGTTCCAGGCAGGCGAGCCCGTAGCTGACGGCGTTGGTGCCCGCGCAGCCATAGCCCTCCAGGTGCATGCCCAGCACACCCAGCTTGCCCAGCTCGGGAGCGAGTTCGCGGGCGAAGTGGGCGTTCTCGAACCACTCGCCGATGTGCGGGCGTACCCGGTCGGTGAGGAACTTGGCGACCGTGGCCTGGATCTCCCGTTCCTCGTCGGTCAGAACGCTGGACAGGTCGAGCAGATCGAGAGGGTCCTTCAGGGGTTTGGTACTGCTCACTGCGTGCTCCTACGGGCGGTGGTGATCGGTTCGGGAGGGGGAAAGCCCAGGGCCGGGAGGCCCAGGGTCCGGAAGCCCAGGGCCGGGAGGCCCAGGGTCATGAGTCCAGCCATGCCTTGATGTCGTCCGTGTGTTCTCCGAGGCCCGGGGGACGACGCTCGTAGCGGGGTGGGGTGTGGGAGAGGCCGATGGGGTTGGCCACCAGGTCCATGGCCGGACCGTCCGGTGGTCCGACGGTGGTACGGGGTTCGAGGCCCAGTCTCTCGGCCAATGAGAACGCCTCCGCGAGATCGTTGACCGGACCGCAGGGCACGCCCAGCGGGGTGAGGAGATCGAACCATTCGTCCGCGGTCCGGTGGGCCAGTCTGCCGCCCACCTGTGCGGCCAGTTCCTCCACATGGGCGACTCGCCGGCTGTTGGTGGCGAAGTGGGGGGCGTCGGCGAGGCCCGGCAGGTCCAGGCCCCGGCACAGGGCGGCGAACTGCCGGTCGTTGCCCACGGCGATGACAAGCGGCCTGTCCTTGGTCTGGAACACCTCGTAAGGGGCGATCGACGGGTGCCGGTTGCCGAGGATGCCGGGAACGGCTCCGGCCAGGACGTACCCCCCGGACTGGTTGACCATGCTGGAGAGCAGACAGGACAGGAGACTGACCTGCACATGTTGCCCCACGCCCGTCGCCTCGCGATGGCGCAGGGCGGCGAGCACGCCGACGGCCGCGTGCAGCCCGGTGAGGACATCGACCAGCGCGACGCCGGTCTTCACCGGCTGACCGGGCGCCGGGCCGGTGACGCTCATCAGGCCACCGACCGCCTGGACGAGCAAGTCGTATCCGGGCAGCTGCGCGCCCTCGCCGGTACCGAAGCCGGTCACCGAGCAGTAGACCAGCCCCGGGTTTGCCTCCCGGGCCGCCTCGTAGCCGAGTCCGTACTTGGACATGGTGCCGGGACGGAAGTTCTCGAACAGGACGTCGGCCCGGCGTACCAGTTCCGTCGCGCGGCGTCGGTCCTGCTCGTCGCGCAGATCGAGGGCCACGGAGCGCTTGTTGCGGTTGACCGACAGGTAATAGGTCGCTTCGCCGTGGGCGTACGGCGGACCCCAGGCACGCGTGTCGTCACCGGTGGACGGGTTCTCGACCTTGATCACATCGGCGCCCAGGTCGGCCAGGAGCATCGTGGCGTAGGGGGCGGCGAGGACGCGGCCGAAGTCGGCGACCAGTACGCCGGACAACGGCAGTGCTCCGGTCCCGCTCACCGGTCCTCTCCCCCGGAGGCGCGCAGGTAGACCGTCTTGGTGCGAGTGAAGAACTCAAGGGCGGCGCGGCCCTGTTCCTTCGGTCCGTAACCGCTGTGCTTGGCGCCGCCGAACGGAACGTGCGGTTCGGCGCCGGCGGTCTCGGAGTTGATGTGCAGGATGCCGACGTCGATCTGTTCGACGGCTTGGCTCACGGATCGCAGGTCGTCGGTGAAGACGGCGGCTGACAGCCCGTAGTCGCTCTCGTTGACGAGGTCGACGGCATGCTGCGCGTCGCGTGCGCGGCGGACGGCGAGGACCGGCCCGAACAGCTCCTCGCGCCACAACGGGTCGTCGCCGGCCAGTTCGACCACCGTGGGCCGCAGGAACGCGCCTGTCGCACGATCGTCGTCGTAGGGACGCCCGCCGGTGAGGATGTCGACACCGGGGCGGGCCGCTCCCGCTTCCAGGGTCTGCTGGATCTCGTCCCGGGTCTGGAGCGAGATCACCGGGCCCATCTCGGTCCTCTCGTCCAGGGGGTCGCCCACCCGCAGGTCGGCCACCCGCTTGGTGAGCCGGTCGAGGAAGTCGTCGGCGACGGCGTCCTCGACGATGAGACGGGACGTGGCCGTGCACTTCTGGCCCGTGGAGCGGAAGGCACCCGCCGCCACCTCCTGCACCGCCAGGTCGAGGTCGGCGCTGGTCAGCACGACGGCCGCGTTCTTGCCGCCCATCTCCGTCTGTATCGGCCTCGCCAGCCGACCGCACTGCGCGATCAGGTTCCGGCCGACGGAGGTCGATCCGGTGAAGGTCACGGCGTCCACACCGGGGTGCGCCACCAGTCGGCCCCCGAGTGCGCCATCACCGATGAGCAGGGACAGGACGCCCTCCGGCAGTCCCGCTTCCACCAGGGCCTCGGCCAGGCGGACGGCCAGCAGCAGGACGGAGCCGGCGGGTTTCCACACGACGGCGTTGCCGTAGCCGAGGGCAGGCGCGATCTTCCAAGCGGGGATCGCGATCGGGAAGTTGAACGGGGTCACCACGGCCAGCACACCGACCGGTCGCCGGAGCACCTGGATCTGCTCCCCCGGCCGCGGCGAGGCGAACACCTCACCGACCGGGCGCAGTGCTTCGCCCGCGTAGTAGCGGAAGATGTCCGCCGCACGCCGCACCTCACCGATGCCCTCCGCGCGGGTCTTGCCCTCTTCCCACGCCAGCTCCTCGCCCCACTCTTCGGCGCGGGACTCCATGAGATCGGCCGCGCGGTTGAGGATCCGGCCGCGCACCGGATGTGGTGTCGCCGCCCACTTCGGGAAGGCGTCACGCGCGGCGGCAACAGCCTGGTCGAGGTCGTGGTTCTGGGCGAGCCGGCCCACTGCCACGGCCTCACCCGGTCGCGCCGGGTTTGTGTCGATCAGCTCTCCGCCGTCGCCGAGCCGCCACTGTCCGGCAATCAGATGGCGCAAGGTCCGGGCCGCCCGGTCGGATCCACCTGCCGTCGTGGCACCACTCGCACCGTGTCGCATCGACCTTCCTTTCCACCTGGCCGCCGCTCTCCTCGTCGGCGCACCTTGGCCCTCTTGACCTGATCAGAGGGCCATTGTGGGGAGCGGACGCACGGCCGCGCACCAGACGAAACGTCCCGTCCACCGGGGCAGGGGCACGCCGATCCGTCCATTACGCGGGCGGAACCACGACGGACTCGGCCCGGCGGCCGTCCCCTACGGCCCCCGGAGGATCTCTCGATGTCCTGTGCCTCCCTCCGGCCGACCGCCCCGGACCGGGCCCCGGGGTGGGTACGGTGGCTCGTCAGTGAGATCCCCGGCCCTCGTTCACCGCGTTCCCGCGTTCCCGCATTGGCCGCACTGGCCGCACTGGCCACGCGGGCAGGATCGATCGCCAAGCGCTCCCACGCGGACAGGCCGTTCGTGCCGACCGCCGGAGGCTACTGACAGCGGAAGGTTGCTGACAGCCGGAGGCTACGGCAGTTGTCCGGCGTTTCCCGGCCTCCGCGGTCAGCCGTCGCGGCCGGGCTCCTGCCAAGCCGACAGGGACAGAAGGAGTTCGGCCCGGACATGGGCCGAGTCGAGGTCGACGTCGAGGAGGTCCCGGATCCGCTCCACGCGACTGCGCAGGGTGTGACGATGCACACCCAATGCGGCGGAGGCCGCCTCCCAGTGGCCATGGTGTTCGAGGAAAGCCCGCAAGGAGGCGATCAGTTCGGTTCCCTGGCTCGTGTCGTACGCGGCGAGTGGGCCGAGCCGGGCGGCCGCCAGTGATTCCAGTACCGATCTGGTCTCGGGGGTGGTGAAGAGCACCTGTCCCGCGAGTGACTCCGTGGAGACGACGTCGTGGGAGCCCCGTGACTGCGCGACGGACACGGCGTTCAGCGCCTGGCGGAGGGCCGCTGAACCGTTCTCAAGGGTGTGTATGCCGCTCATGCCGGCCCATGCCCGCGAGGACGCGTGGGCCGACGCGGCATCGGCGACCGTCCGCGCCGTCCGAGCGTGACTGCCCGGCAGCAGGAGCACCGCACAGCCTTCGTGCACGGTGCCGAAGAGCGGCAGACCCTGCTCGGCCAGTACCTCACCGGCCCTTTCGAGCATGTTGCGGACCTCGCCTCCCCGCAGGGCCAGGACCCGGATGCCGTCGCGGACCGGGAATCCCGCCTCGTTGAGCTGGTCCTGGGCGGCAGGTGCCGTCACGGCTTCGTTCAGGAGCATGCACAGAAACATGCCGTTCACCCGGTGCTGTTCGTCGCGTAGTCGAAGCGGTTTCTCGGCTTCCAGGGCTAGCAGGGATGCCGCATGGCCGAGCAGAAGGTGATCCATGGGGGTGAGGGCCCTTCCGCCGGCCAACACCAGGCGGCCGTGCACGCGGGGGCCCACCCGCACCTGGTGGACGGCTGCCACTCCGTCCTGCGTCGACATCATGGACGCCGCGGCCTGCTCTGGAAGCGGCGCTTCCGTGTGCACGAGGAGGTTCGGTGTCCGGGTACCGGGAGGATGCGCGGCGCGTGTTCTGCCCTCTCCGTCGAGGTAGAGCACGTCCGTCTCGGTGGAGACGGCCAGTTCCCGAACGACCGCCTGCACTCCGCCCTGCAACGCGGCCCGGGTCATCCGGGGCTGGATGCGGGATGCCTGGACCACGTCTTCGTACTGCTGTTCCGCCAGCCGTTCCATGAGGGTTTTGGTGATGGCCAGGAAGGGGGTGGGAAGCGGCACCTCCAGCAGGGGCATGCCCGCTTCTTCGGCCGCCTC
Organism: Streptomyces sp. NPDC004752; assembly: GCF_053601275.1. Classification (NCBI taxonomy): domain Bacteria; kingdom Bacillati; phylum Actinomycetota; class Actinomycetes; order Kitasatosporales; family Streptomycetaceae; genus Streptomyces; species Streptomyces sp. NPDC004752. Next base: position 95,364 of record NZ_JBSGBN010000008.1, read on the forward strand.
CACGAGTTCGTCGGGGACGTTCTGATGCGACAGGCCGACCCCGAAGCCCACCGCCGTGACGCCGGCCCCCGCCAGCTGCCGGACATAGTCCGCACGCCCCGCGGCGGTGTCCGGCAGTCGCATACCGGTGGTGAGTACCAGCTCGCCTCCGCGCAACCACGGTACGGGGTCGGCGAGTTCGATGCTGTGCGCCCATACCACTTCACGGTCCAGGCCGTTCCAGCCGGCCAGCACCTTCAGGCGTAGCTCCCGCTGCCGGATCAGCCAGGCCAGCGGTATGCCCGCAGCCCTCACATTCTTCGCCATGCGGTGACGTTCGATCATTCCTTCAGTGGTCCTTCGTGCGCTGGGTAGGGGCGAGGTCGGCACATGGCCCCGCGGCCCGTACGGCCAGTATCTGCGAAGGTGCGCCGAGACCGGCCGGAACGAACGAAGGAGAGGTTTGTCGGGCAAACCGACCTGGGACCTAGGCGGCTGCGACTGGGATCGCCCGCGCACTCGGGGGCGTGCGGCTGCCACCGTCAGGGCCCGCCCGGGAGTGGGCCGCGCCGTGGCCGCAGGCCCAGTCAGCCGGTGCCGTCACCGATGCCGAGCTTTTCGACGATCGTTTCATCCGGGCCGACCGGGCGGCCGTCGCCGGAGCGGACCTCCAGCGGGCTCAGGGGGTGCCCGCTGCGGCGGTCGAGGAGCAGTGAGTGCGCCTCCCCGGGCTCGAAGCAGTGGCTCTCGCCCCACTGGCGCAGCGCCACGATGACGGGGAACAACGCGCGCCCCTTCTCCGTGAGTACGTATTCCTGGTAGGGGCTGCGGTCGGAGGCGGGCACCGTTCTCATCACCCCGGCTTCCTCCAGCGTGCGCAGCCGACTGGTGAGGATGTTCTTGGCGATGCCCAGGCTTCGCTGGAACTGGCCGAAGCGGCGGCTGCCGTCGAAGGCGTCGCGCACGATCAGCAGGGACCACCAGTCGCCGATGGCGTCGATCGACCGGGCAACGGGACACGGATCCGCATCGAACCGCGTACGGGCAACCATCCCACTCTCCTCCTCCACACCACACCTGGTTGCAACATGCTACCGCCTGACCTAGGGTCCGGCGGGTAGCAAGTTGCAACCACTATCGGGGAGGGTGCCCCATGCCGAGCGACCGCCCAGCGGACAACGGCCGGACGGCCGTGAACACCAACCTCGCACCGCCCGGGCCGCCGTCCGCGCGCCTGATCCTGCTCTTCGCCCTCGCCTGCGGCAGCGCCGTGGCTAACGTCTACTTCGCCCAGCCCCTGCTGGTCACGCTCGGCGAGCAGTTCTCACTGAGCTCCGGACTGCTCGGCGCGGTCGTCACCGTCACCCAACTCGGATATGCGGCGGGCCTGTTCCTGCTCGTCCCGCTCGGTGACCTGGTCGACAGGCGGACGCTGATCACGCTCCAGCTCGGCCTGCTCGCTGTCGCGCTGCTGGCCGTCGGCCTGGCGCCCGGGACCGCCGCGCTGCTCGCCGCCCTCGCCGCGGTCGGAGCACTCGCCGTCGTCGCCCAGACCATGGTCGCCGCGGCGGCCCACCTCGCCGCTCCGGCCTTTCGCGGGCGGGTCGTCGGCGCGGTCACCAGCGGGGTGATCACCGGTATTCTGCTGGCCCGCACGGTGGCGGGCGTAGTAGCCGACCTGGCTGGATGGCGCGCCGTCTACCTCCTCTCGGCCGTGCTGACCGCGGCGCTCGCCGCGCTCCTGCGCCGCACCCTGCCGACCGACCGGCCGCCGACGGCCACCATGCCCTACCGGCGTCTGCTGAGATCGACCGTCGCCCTGTTCGCCCGCCACCCTCTGCTGCGGGTTCGCGGCGGGCTCGCCCTGCTGGTCTTCGCGGCCTTCAGCACGCTGTGGAGCAGCGTCGTCCAGCCGCTCAGCAGCCCGCCCTGGTCGCTGACGCACACCGCGATCGGCGCGTTCGGGCTCGCCGGAGCGGCCGGAGCCGCGGCCGCGGGCGCTGCCGGCCGATGGAACGACCGCGGTCTCGCGCAGCGCACCACGGGTACCGCGCTGGTCCTGCTCGCACTGTCATGGCTGCCGCTGGCATTCACCCGGCAGTCGCTCTGGGCGCTGGCGGTCGGAGCGGTCCTCCTGGACTTCGCCGTCCAGGCCGTGCACGTCACCAACCAGTCCCTCATCTACGCGGTGCGCCCGGATGCCGGAAGCAGAATCATCGGCGGCTATATGGTCTTCTACTCGGCCGGCAGCGCCCTGGGCGCCATCGGCTCCTCCACGGCGTACGCGGCGGCCGGGTGGACCGGAGTATCCGCCCTGGGAGCCGCGTTCAGCTGCGCCGCCCTCCTGCTCTGGGCGACGACCCGGCACCTGCACAGCCGCCCGGCATCGTCCACGACAGTCACGTCCTCCACAGCCACCCCCTGACCGGCGAACAGAGCCCACAGGGCCCGGTGGCGTGACCACCACGCGTCCAGGTCTCGGCGCCGAGTCGTCGTGGAGCATCGGGCGGCCGAGTAGTGCTCACCTACTCGACGCTCTCCCGCGACGAAGGCCGCGGGAGCAGTTCGCTCAAGTTGCCGGTGCGCGCCAGCTGGGAATAGAGGCGACCGCTGGCCTTGACGGTGCGACGCTGGGTGGGGTAGTCGACGTGCACGATCCCGAATCGCTGGCTGTAGCCGAAGGACCACTCGAAGTTGTCCAGGAACGACCAGGCGAAGTAGCCGATGACGTCAGCTCCCAGACGCAACGCCTCGTGGACCGCGCCGAGGTGCCGTACGAGGTAGGCACAGCGGTCGGCGTCGTCGATCGCTCCGTCGGGGTCCACACAGTCGGGCCATGCCGAGCCGTTCTCGGTGACCGCCAGCCGGGTGCCGGCCGGGCCGGTGTACTCCTCGTGCAATCGCCGAAGGATGCGGGTGAGTCCCTCGGGCTGTACCTCCCATCCGATCCCGGTGCGGAGCAGGCCGCGGGAGTGTGGGTGGATGTGCCGCGGTGTCAGCCACGGCGGCGATGTCGGACGGTCGCCGGTCGGTACGGGCGTGGGCGGCCATGGGTCGGGGCGGGCGCTGACGACCGCATCCACGTAGTAGTTGATGCCAAGGATGTCGATCGGTGCCTGGATCGTGTCGAGGTCCCCGTCGTGCACCACGTCGTCGAGCACCCCGCCCAGACCCTCCTGCTCAAGATCAGCGAGGAGGTCCGATGGATAGACACCGCGGAAGAGCGGATCCAGGAACAGCCGATGCTGCTGGGCATCCGCACGGCGGGTGGCGTCGACGTCAGCCGGGTCGTCGGGATCGGCCGGTGTGTGTGGTCCCACGTTGAGGGCCAGCCCCAACGTCGCCCGGGGCGCTGCCTCCCGGATCGCCTCTGTGGCCAGTCCATGCGCCAGCAGTAGGTGATGCGCCGCCCTCAGCCCATCGACGCGGCTCTGCCGACCCGGTGCCTGCACGCCGGCCGTGTACCCGAGAAAGGCCGCGCACCAGGGCTCGTTGAGTGTGGTCCAGACGTTGACCCGGTCTCCCAGGGCGTCATGGACGGTCATCGCGTACTCGACGAAGCGCAGCGCCGTATCCCGGCTGGTCCAGCCTCCGGCCTCTTCGAGGGCCTGCGGCAAGTCCCAGTGATAGAGCGTCAGCCAGGGCTCTATATCGCGTTCCAGGAGCGCGTCCACCAGCCGCGCATAGTAGTCGAGGCCGGCCCGGTTGACGCCTCCGGCGCCCGTTGCCCCGTCAGGGCGCACACGCGCCCAGGACGTGGAGAACCGGTAGGCGCGAAGGCCCAGTTCGGCCATCAACGCCACGTCGTCGCGATAGCGGTGGTACTGGTCGCAGGCGACCTCGCCGTCGTCGCCGCCCAGGACCGCTCCCGGAAGGCGGCAGAACGCGTCCCATATGGAGTCGGTTCGGCCATCGATGTGCGCGGCTCCCTCGACCTGGAAGGCCGCGGTGGCACTGCCCCAGATGAAACCCTCGGGGAAGCGCATCAGTTGCTCGGTCATCGCTTGTCAGTCCTGCCGGTTCAATGAGCTTGGGTAACGGGGGCGATGTCGACGTCTTCGGTGGGCACGTGGTCATGCACGGTGCCCAACTCACGGATGGACAGCGGCCACTGAAGAGGGATGCCGAGCCTGCTGTTGAGCAGGTGTTGCAGGTCTGCGACCGCGCTCGGGCGGGACGCCGTGGCCTGGGGGGTGAGTCCCGTGCGCGCACACTCCACGGCGAGTCCCGCGACGGCCTCCCCGATCGACCATTCGACGGGGTGCAGTCGGTAGGCGCCATTGGTGATGTGGGTGGTGCCGATGTTCTTGTTGGCGGGCAGCAGGTTCGTCACTCGTTGCGGAACGAGGGCGCCGAGGGGAATCTGGAAGGGGAGGCAGTCGATGTCGACGTAGCTGCGACCTGCCGTGCTGGGGTGCAGATCGATGCGGTAGTAGCCGATTCCGACACTGTCGTCGAACTGCTCGGCCGCCGCGTCGGCGCCCCGCATCTGGCGCCCGATGTGCGCCTCGGTGACGGTGAACGCCGCGCGGATACGGCGCGACTCCCTGATGTAGGGCGCGATCGCCAGGTGGTCGTCGCTGCCGAGCAGGTCACCGCGGGGCTTGAGCCCCGGATAACCGACGCCGCCATCGTGCCGAGGTGCCTCGGTCTGCATCCAGTACAGAAAGGACAGGGACAGTGCGCGGGCGCCGGCCAGAGCCGCGGCCTGCTGCTCAGGGGAGACGCCGAGCAGCGGGGCCGCCCAGTAGTCGATCTGCGGCCAGTTCACCAGCGAGACATCATGCTCGAGGAATCCCCGCTGGAACTGGCTGCGGGCCAGGATGCGCCGGAAGTGCCAGAGGTCCTCGACCCGGGCGGCGTCGGTCGGACCGGCGAAGATCGGCCGGGTCCGGTGCTGGAGCGTGATCGGCTCGATGTCATCCCATGACAGCTGTGGTCCGGGCCAGAACGGGTCACTGTGGGTGCGCCAGTGGTCGTAGGTGGCCGGACGTTCCACGGTGTGGTCCTCGCCGGGGCGATACTCGATCGCGAAGCACCACGACACGGCCTGCTGGTCCATCGGATCGGCAACCTCTGGGGCGTGCAGCTCGCCGGTCTCCGTGGCACTCTCGGCGCCGAAGACATGTTCCACCCCGGCCAGCGGCAACAAGTCGCCCAGCTCGGTGGCATCCACGAACATCGGCCCGGTCAGGGTGCGCCGCTCTCCGTCAGCGGTACGGCGCACGGTCACCGCCCGCACCACGTCGCCGTCCACGTCGGCTCGCTCCGGCACATGGCCGCGCAGCACCGTGAGTCGTCCGCTCGCGATGTGCGGGGCGAGCATCTCCTCGATCACGGCGGCGAAGACGCGTGGCTCGGCGCAGAGCCGCGATACGAAGCCGAGGCCGGGATTGAGTTCTGGGTTCTGAGCAGCCGCCGCCGTCAACGGGTACAGCCTTCGGTAGTACGCGCGTACTCCTTCGCGCAGGCGACGATATCGAGGGGATGCCAACTCGCCCTCGATCCAGGGGTTTTCGTCCGGCGGGACGGCCTGTGTGGTGAGCTGACCGCCGAGCATGCCGTATTCCTCGGTAAGGACGACCCGACAGCCGAGTTCGGCGGCCGCGAGGGCCGCGGCGACGCCACCGAGACCACCGCCCATGACAATGAGGTCGGCGTGCAGTTCGGCTGGGGACATGGAGATTTCTCGCTTTCTGAGCTGTTCGAGGGCGCACGGCAGCATTCAGCCGTCGCACGGGGAAGAGGAAGGAAGAGGAGGAAGAGGAGGAGCGCGGGCCCGTCAGCCCTTGGCGCTGCCTTCGGTGAGGCCGGAGATGAAGTGCCGTTGGTTGAACAGGAAGACGGCGAGGACCGGCAGTGTCACCAGCACCGACGCCGCCATCAGGGCTCCGTACCGGACGTTGCCGCTGCCGACGAACCGGGTGAGCGCAAGCTGGACGGTCTGTGTCTCCTGTGAACTGGTGACCACCAAGGGCCACAGGAAGTCGTCCCACACGCCGGTGAAACTGAAGATCGCCACCACCGCGACCAGCGGACGTGCCAAAGGCAGATAGATCAGCAGGAAGATGCGCAGCTCTCCCGCGCCATCGATCCGTGCGGCTTCCGCCATGTCGCCATCAAATGCGCTGAAGAACTGCTTCGCCAAGAAGATGTTCATCGGCATGATCAGGTAGGGCAGCACCACGCCGCCGAGTGTGTCGAGCAGGCCGGTGCCCCCGGCGCCGGTGATGTCGTTGCCGCCGGCGAGCGGGAACGACTTGGCCATGAGGAACAAGGGGATGAGGGTGGCGGAGATGGGCACCGCCACGGTCGAGACCAGCGTGTAGAAGAGGGCGTTGCTGCCGCGGAAGGGCAGGAGCGCGAACCCGTATCCAGCGCCGATGGCGAACAGGCAGTTCGTGGCGACGGCGATGGTGGTGACGATGAGCGAGTTCACGAATGCCTGGCCCAGCGCGCCGCCCGACCAGGCGCGGGAGAAGTTGTCGAGCGTGGGATCGCTCGGCACCAACTGGGCCGAACTGAAGGCCGCTTCTTCCGGTGTGAACGCCAGCGACACCATCCACAGAAACGGTACGAGCACAAGGAGTGTCGCGATCACCAGGACGGCGATCGAGCCCGGGCTGCGCCGGGACAGAGCACGTCGCCTACGGGCGCCGGGAATGCGGGGCTTTCCCACGGTGGCAGCGGACCGGGGTGGGGCGGTCGTGGTCATGACTTCCTCCCGGTCATGGCGCGGATGGAGATGAACGAGAAGCCGGCGATGAGGGCGAACAACACGAAGGCCATGGCCGAGGCACTGCCCAACTGGTTGTGCTGGAAGGCTTCGTTGTAGATCAGATAGTTCGCCGTGGTGGTCTTGCCGAGCGGCCCCCCTTGAGTGAGTACGAACAGCTCCGCGAACGACTGGGAGAGATAGATGATGTCCATCGTCACGACATAGACCAGCATGGGGCGCAGTCCCGGCAGCGTGACATGGCGAAACTGCTGCCAGGCGCCCGCTCCGTCGATGCGGGCGGCCTCGTACAGATGCCCTGGAATGCTCTGGAGTCCGGCGAGCAGCAGCACCATGTTGGAGCCGAGCGCCTTCCACACACGCATCGCCGACACCGCGGGAAGGGCGCTGTCCGGCTCATAGAGCCAACGTTGCGCGTCGACACCGACGACGCCGAGCAGGTCGTTGACCAGACCGTCGCGGGAGTAGATCCACAGCCAGATCATCGACACGGCGGTGAGGGAGACGACATGCGGCAGATACAACGCCGAGCGCAGCGCGCCGATACCTCGGAAGGGCTTGTTCGCCAGGACCGCGAGGGCCAGCGCACACACGAGGAGCACGGGCAGCACCATGAGCGTGTAGCGCGCGGTGACGCCGAGAGCCTCGCCGAACTCCGGATCGCGGAACAGTGCCGCGTAGTTGTCCAGACCCACGATCCGAGGGGCTGCCCGTGCCAGCGGGGAGTACTCGGTGAAGGACAGGCCCAGGCCGTAGAGCACGGGAATCAGTGTGAACACCACGACCATCACGGCGGCCGGCAGCACGAACCACAGCCCGGCCAGGCCGCCGCGACGGCGCCGCCTGCGCGCGGGAGCACCGTCGGCCTCGATCTTTGCTGCCGAAGCCGCGTCGAGCGCACGTACGGGGTTGCTCATGACCTCGGCCTCAGTCGTCGGTCAGCAGTGTGGAGGCCTTGTCGGCGGCGTGCGCCAGGGCCGTCCGCGAATCCGACTTGCCGAACAGTGCTTCCGTGATCGCAGCGTCGATCACGTCACGCATCCCGACCCAATTGGGCACGTTGGGGCTGGGTTCAAAAGCGGGCGCGGCCTTGATGAACGCCTTGATCACCGGGTCGGTCTTCACATAGGCGGAGTCGGCGGCGGACGCGTGCAGCGGTATGGCGCCGATGCCCTGTGTGTACTGGGCCGACACGTCGGGTTCAAGCATGTAGTTGATGAACTCCCATGCTCGCTTCTTGGCCTTCGAATCCTTGTTGATCATGAGTCCGGGGCCGGAGCCCCCGAGCCACGCGGGCTTGTCGGAGTCCGCGAACCGCAGCGGCGGCATCACCCGTAGATCCTTGTTCGGGGCCGCCTTGACGGCCTGTTCCATGGCCGGCGACATCATGAGGGCCATCGCCGCGTCGCCCTTCACAATGGGCTGCTGCGTCGGCGGCTTGTTCACATAGTCCTCACCGAGCAGATTGGAGACGGGACGGTCACCTCGGTACAGGTTCACGAAGTAGTCCAGGGCCTTGCGGCCTTGCGGAGAGTCGAAGGCCACCTTGCTCCCGTCGCGGGTGAGTATGTCACCGCCTGCCGCCGTCAGAAGTCCCGAGAAGGTCTGCTGCGCGGCGATGGGGTTGGACGGAACGAGCAGCCCGGCACGCTTCACGGTGTCGCCGTCGTGGACTGTGAGCTTGTCGGCGGCGGTGCGCAGCTCCTCCCATGTCTGCGGCGGCTTGTCGGGATCGAGACCCGCCTTGGTGAACGCGTCGGCGTCGTAGACCACAAGGGACCCCTGGACCGACAGCGGCATGAGGTACTGCTTGCCGGCCACCTGTCCGCCGGCCAGTGACGTGGAGATGTCCTTGCGCAGGGACGGGTCGAGACGGTTGACGTAGGGGTCCAGGTCCTCCACTCGGTCGTGCTTGACGAAGTCCGCGACGGCCGCGGGGCCATGCCCGAAGACATCCGGCGCCGTGCCCGCGGCGAATGCGGCGTTGAGCTTGGGCGACAGGTCGACCCAGTCGACAAAGGTCACCTTCACATCGGTTCCGGTCTTCTTCTCGAAGGCCGGCACGATCTTGTCGTTGACGAGGTCCATCTCGACCTGGTTCGCGCCCGGGAACCAGACGCTGATGGACGAGGCGTCCCCTCCGTCATCGGCTCCGCTCTTCTCCGGACTCAAGCCGCAGCCGCTCGCCAGGAGCAGGCCGGCACCGAGTGCGGCAAGCGGCGCCAGCCGTCGCGAAGTGAGAGCTCCCATGGGCGATCACCCTTCCTAATACGTAACAGCAACTGATTCTGTTGAGTTCTGGTTCGGACTTGCGATCTGAGTTCTGGTTCGGACGTGCGATCTTGGATTACACGTTTCGTTACGCGTCCGGCAGTCCGGCGGCCGACCCGCCCGGTGCTGCCGTCCGTGGCGGAGCCACCGTGGTACGAGCCACCGGCCCGCACGCCAATGCCTCTCGATAGTCGGGTGCGACCTCCCCTTCGAGCAGACCCAAGAGAATCTCGACCGCCCGGACCCCCATCTCCCGCCGAGGCGCGTCCAGATGACTCCACGTCGAGATCGGACCAGCAGCATGGTCGAGTACGATCACAGACAGGTCCCCCGGTACCTCGATGCGTGACTGCGCCGCCGCTTCCGACAGAGCCTGGGCGAGAGGGGGCGTCTCGCAGACGACGGCAGTGATACCCGCGTCGACGAGCCGGGTGATCAACTCGGCCTTGACCTCGGTCGGTTCCAGGAACTCCTCGATGACCTTCACCGACTGCATGTCCTGCAAGAACCAGCGAAATGCCTCGTGTCGCTCGGTGAGCGGGGAGAACCGGTTCACCGCTCCGAGATACGCGAACCCCTCATGGCCGGCACCGGCGAGCACACCCATCGCTGCACGCGTCCCGGCACCGTATTCCGCCGTGACATAGGGGAACATCGCGCCAGGCACCTCACGCCGCCCGACGTAGACGAACGGATACTGCTCCTCTGCCAGAGCTTTCAACTCCGCGTTGTTCTGCTCGTGCCCCAGGATCACCGCGCCGTCCGCAAGGCGCAGCCGGTTGCCACCGGGACCGTAGATACGCCGACTGCCGTCGGGACGTTCCGTCGAGGCGAACAGGATGAGGTCCTGGCACGCCTTCGCGGCGGCCTGCTCGATGCCGATGAGGAATTCGTGGTAGTAGTCGTCGAGGGCCACCGGGAAAACGGACTCGTAGGTGTGCACACCGATCAGGTTGTTGCGTCCCCCGCGCAGTGACCGGCCCGCCACGTCCGGGACGTAGTTGAGCTCGGCGATGGCGGCCAGCACCCTGTCCTGGGTCGCCTGGGCGAGGTTGTACTGATCAGCCTTGCCGTTGAGCACCATGGACACCGCCGTCTGCGACACCCCGGCTACGCGGGCGATGTCTCGCTGACTGGGCCGCTGCTTTCGCGTGCTCATCGACTGCCTTTCACTAATACGTAACAGCAACGCAATCTAGCCATCACTCAGGGACTGGTCAAGGTTTTCGGACAACTTGGATCGGGCCCGCATGCTTGGCGGGCAAGGCCCGCGGCCGGGTGACAGCAGGTGTAGGTGAAAGCCGTGGCGGTCACAGCGTCCCAGGGCCGGCGGCGCTCCTGACTCAGTTCGCCGGAAACGCGGTTGTCGGGCCCTCCTCCGCCACCGACCCCGCCGGGGCAGACGCTCCCGAGCACGGTCGCTCCGGCACACACGTGAACTCCGTAGCCTCCGTGCTCACCCTTCGGTTCACCATCTGCCTTCGGTTCACCATCTGCCTTCGGTTCACCATCTGCCTTCGGTTCACCATCTGCCTTCGGTTCACCATCTGCCTTCGGTTCACCATCTAGTCGAGCCACACGACTATGCCGGTCAGGCCGCTCAGCACCGCCGCGACACCGGCCCGGACGGCGCGTCCGGCGCGTTCGGGTGTGAAGGTGTCCGGGTCGTACGACGAGGACATGCCGAGTCCCTCGCCACGGAACGACGCGCCGGTCCAGTCGGCGGCGGTGACATTGTCCGTCGGCTCCGCCAACTCGGCCCCGATCACAAGGAACTGCTGGTCGAGGTGGCTGGCCGTGACCACAGCCAGGGGGTCGATGAGATCGTTGCCGACGCTGATGACGAGGTCGGGTGACAGGTCGATCGCCTCGCTGATGCGCGGTATGAAGTCGGCCGACTTCGTGGCCGTGATGGTCTTGAGGCTGACGTGTTCCTGGTCGGCCCAGTTCGTCACGGCGTTCACCAGCGTCTTGGTCTGCTTGTCCTTTCCCGCGGTGAGAAGCACCACACGGTAGTCCTTGGAGGGATGGAGTCCGTCCCAGGAGCCGGGGCGCGGTGTGATCGTCCCCATCGGGGTCGGCGGCGCGCTCGGGTCGGAGAACCCCGGGCCGAGGGTGCCGACGGCAGTGGGCTTCGCGTGCGGCCGGGACCAGTCGTCGCCGGAGCTGCATCCGCTGACCAGACCGACCAGTGCGGCGGTCGCGACCGCCGTGGCCGGCAGTCCGACGGGCAGAAGCCGAGAGGGCATGGGGATCGTCCTTCGGAATTGCGAGGAAGCGGCGGGTGGTGGCACCCCCAAAAGGGCAGGGGGTAGCGGGGGGCGTGCCTACTTCCTACCCCATTGCGCACGCCTTTTGCAGTGGCAGGCGTCCTGGTCGGGTTCGGTTCGTCACCGGTTTCTGCACGGACCGCCGTTCGTTCATCTGAGCCCTTCCGGTGCTCGCCCTGCTGCGGCGCCGCCACCCTGTCGCGGGGCCGTGGACAACGGAGGTGATCGCGGCACCGGCGTGCCGACGTGTCGGTGAGGGGGGTCTGGTGTGGTCCGCGCCGCGCTCCCTCTGCACCCCTTCTCTGCACCCCTTGAGCCCTCGACATCTGGGATACCGGCGCACTTTCCGGCAAGCGCAAGTGTTCCCTAGCCCTTCGTTCACCTTGAAGACACGGTCTTAGGAAATTTTTACTCAGCTCCCACCCCCCGCCGTACTCGAAAGAACGGAAGCCGATGAAGCTCCCCAAGGGGACACAGAGAAACGGGCTCGCCCGACGCCGCGTGGCCACGAGCGCCACCGCGGTGGCCATGGGCGCCGCGATGATGTTCGGCAGTGGCCTGACGACCGCGGCGCACGCCGACGGTTCCGCGACGGCCACCGGCATCGTGCTCGGTGTGGGCGCCGGCGAATCGCAGCGCGTCGTGTCCTGGTACACCTCGGCCAACACCCCGCAGGTGGTTCAGGTCGCACCGACTTCCCAGCTCCGCGACGGCCAGTTCCCCGCGAACGCCGTCACCTTCCCCGCCGCCGTCGCCGCGAACAGCGTCAACGGTGGCTACAACGCGCACGCCACCATCGACAGCCTGCGCAAGAACACCACGTACTCCTACCGCGTCGGCGCCCAGGGCAGCTGGTCCCCGACCTACTCCTTCAAGACTCGGTCGTTCAAGGGCGAGTTCGACTTCCTGTTCTACGGCGACCCGCAGATCGGCTCGTCCGGCAATGAGGCGAAGGACGCCGCCGGGTGGAAGGACACCCTGGACGTGTCCCTCGCCGCCAACCCGAACGCCGAGCTGCTGGTCTCGGGCGGTGACCAGGTCCAGACCGCCAACACCGAGTCGCAGTGGAACGCCTTCCTCGGTCCCGACAAGCTGCGCCAGTACCCGTGGGCCGCCACCATCGGCAACCACGACGTCGGCGGCAAGGCGTACGACCAGCACTTCTGGACACCGAACACCGACCGTTCCGCCGCGTACTACAAGGGCGACAAGGCGACCGAGTCGGGCGGTGACTACTGGTACAAGTACAAGGGCGTCCTGTTCATCGACATCAACAGCAACGCCTACGCCAAGGGTGCCGACGAGGCGCACATCAGCTACATCAGCGATGTCGTCAAGCAGCACGGCGCCGACGCCAAGTACACGGTGCTCGTCTACCACCACTCGATCTACTCCCCGGCCGACCACGCCAACGACTCCGACAACAAGCAGCGCCGTCAGGACTTCCCGACCGCGTTCTCCAAGCTCGGTGTCGACCTGGTGCTGCAGGGTCACGACCACAGCTACTCCCGTAGCTACGTGATCAAGAACGGTAAGAAGGCGAACCCGGCTGAGCAGCCCGGTGCCAACCAGGTGGTCCAGGGGCCGGGCGGCGTCATCTACGTGACGGCGAACTCGGCCTCGGGTTCGAAGTACTACGACCTCACCGCTCCGGACACCACCCAGGACCCGAACTACGGCCCCGACCCGCTGAACCCCAAGAACCACTGGGCGAACTCGGTCGAGAACCAGGAGCACGTCCGTACCTATGTGAAGGTCCGGGTGCGCAACAACAAGCTCATCGTCGAGAACCTGCGCAGCGGCACCTGCGCCGCTCCCAACGCCGCCGTCGAGGTGGGCAATGTGAAGTGGTGCGGCCCGAACGACGGTGCCGACTCCGCTGCGCCGGTCGGCTCCATCGTCGACAAGGTGGTCATCCACCCCTACCGCGGCAAGGACTCCGGCAAGCCGGCCGACGTGGCCGCGGCGGACACCCCGGCCGAGTCGGACTGGCTGCAGTAGCCGACTGAGGGTGGTGCAGTCCGCTCCACCCGGTGGGGTGGGCGCCCTCGGGTGCCCACCCCACCGCATGTGTTCCTCCCGTCTCTCCTGCCGTTCCCGAACCGCAGAGGATCATCAGATGCACAATTCACCCAGACTTCGAACGGCCGCAGCAGCCACCGGGGTTGGTGCCCTCGCCCGAGCCGCAGTCGTGGTCCTGCTCGCCGCGCTCAGCGTTCTGGGGGTTCCCGGCGTTCCCGGATCGACGGCCGGGTCCGCCGCGGCGGCGGACGGCACTGTCGCCTGGACGGTCGGTACGGCCACCAATGGCTTCGGGTCCGGCAGGCAGAACTACCGCTACACCCTCAACCCGGGCGCGCGGCTCACGGACGGTCTTGTGATCGTCAATCACGGCAGCACACCGCTCCGTCTGGCTGTGTACCCGGCCGACGGGTTCACCACCGAGGCGGGCAGACTCGACCTGGTCGGCAAGGACGCGACGTCGACACGGGTGGGTGCGTGGGTCCACCCGGACCGGTCCGAGGTGACGGTCCGGCCCGGCCGGTCGGCCGAGGTGCCGTTCACGGTCGGCGTTCCGGACGGCGCCACGCCCGGCGACTACATGGGCGGCATCGTCACCTCCCTCTCGCAGCCTGGCGAAACGGAGCATCGCCGCGGCATCCGGATTCGGCTTCGCGTGGGCGGAGAGCTCAGGCCGAGCCTGTCGGTGGACGACCCACGTGTGCGCTACTCGGGCACATCCAACCCGCTCGGGAAGGGCGGGGCCGCCGTCACCTACACGATCCACAACACCGGCAACGCCATTCTTACCGCCCGTCAAGCGGTGTCCCTCTCTGGCCCCTTCGGGCGGCTGCGCGCCGCCCCGGGAAAGATCGATGACTCACCAGAACTGCTCCCGGGCGACACCTGGAAGGTTTCCGTTCCGGTGCACAGTGTGTCCCCCGCGCTGAGATTGACGGCGACGGTCACCCTCACCCCGCTGCTCACCGACGCCTCGGGCTCGGTCGCCCCGCTCACCGCCGCCGAGACCACGACACACACCTGGACCGTCCCCTGGGCACTGCTCCTTCTCCTCGCCGCCCTGTGCGGGCTGGTCGTGGCCATCGGGCTGGCTTTCCGGCGCCGCCGCCGTCGACGCGCCGGACTCCGCGAGGACGGGGGCGAGGACAAGGACGGGGGCGAGGACAAGGGCGGGGAAGAGGACCAGGGCACGGACGGCAAGGAAGGCGGCGAGGAGGGGCTACGCGAGCGGGAGACCTCTGACCAGTAGCGGTTCGGATCCGACGGGCGGCACGATCGACACGGTCGTCCTTCCCGGCGGGTGGTCAGTGTGCGGGCACCGCTTTCTCCAGGGCGGCGGCCAGGTCCGCGATGAGGTCATCGGGGTCTTCGAGTCCCACGGACAGACGCAGCAGGCCGTGGGCGCGGAACACCTCGGGGAACAGGGCGGCACGTCCGACGGCGGCGTCCTCGTAGACGATGAGGGTCTCGTCGTGGCCCAGGGACACTGCCGAGGTGATCAGCCGCAGGTTGTTCACGAAGGCATTGCGGGTGTCGTGATCGGCGTCGAGAGCGAAGGCGATCATCCCTCCAAAACCCTGGCCGCCGAACTGCCGCTCGGCCAACTCGTGTTGCGGATGAGAGGGAAGTCCCGGGTAGGCGACATGCAACACGCGGGGCTGGCTGTCCAGGAACTCCGCTATGCGCTGGGCGCTGGTGAGGTGCTGACGCAGGCGAAGCGGCAGCGTGATCGAACCGCGGGAGATCAGCCATGCGTTGAACGGGGAAATGGCGGCACCCACGTTGATCATGGCCTCGGACTTGATCGGAAGAATGAGCTCCCGCGGCCCGATGACGGCTCCGCCCATCGCGTCGCCGTGCCCGTTGATGTACTTGGTCAGGGAGTGCACCACCAGGTCGGCGCCGTGCTCCAGCGGACGGAACAGCGGTGGAGGCGTAAAGGTGGAATCGACGGTCAGCAGCGCGCCTGCCTGATGGGCGATGTCGGCCAGGGCCTGGATGTCAGCCGTTTTGACGGTCGGGTTGGCGATGACCTCGGTGTGGATCATCCGCGTGGTGGGACGCATCGCGGCACGCACGGCGGCGAGATCGGTGATGTCGACGAACGTCGCCTCGATCCCCGACTTGACCGGCAGCAGCTCGGCGAACAGATGCCATACGGCGCTGTATGTGACATCGGAGACGATGACGTGATCCCCGGTGCGCAGGTGAGTGAAGAACACGGCGTGCAGAGCCGCGACGCCGGTGCTCAGCACGACCGCGTCCTCGCCTCCCTCAAGGGTGGCGAGCCTGGCCTGGAGCCCGAGCTGATTGGCGCCGGTCTCGCGGGTGTAGACGAGCAGGTCGGGGTTGTCCTTGTCGAGCGTGTACGGGTCATCCGGGAGGGCATAGGAGTTCGACATGATGATCGGCGTTCGGATCGCGCCCGTGCCGACATCGGGCTGGTTCCCACAGTGCACGGCCTGAGTCTGGAAGGCGAGTGTGGCCGGATCGTGCTTGTCGGGCCGGGAGGGCACCGTGCTCTGGTTCGGCATGAGACTCCTTCGAATTCCTGTCGTCGATATGTGCCCCTGGCAGGTGGGTGGAGCGGACGGCTGTCGCCGAGGAACAGAACTGCCGTCCCGCAGGCATGCCTTGCGCAGGGTCTGCTGGGGCCTCCTGCTGGGTGGCGGCTCCACCAGGGTGCGCGCGGCCTCGGCAAGCAGCTTCCTACGCTCTCACACTGTGACCGATTCCGTGGACGGTTGACCGATACTGACTGAGAGCGTGGGGCTCTGGCGGGCCTCGTCACCTTCGCCACGATGATCATGTACGTGTACGGCTACTCGCCCGTCACCCTGCATGCGCTGCGGCTGCGCGCCCCGGACCGGCCCCGCCCGCACCAAGCCCCGGCCTACGCACGCTTTCCGGGACTCCCCGAGCCCGCCGGCGCAGCCGCCCAGTGACGGGCGCCGTGGATGGAGCGGATGCGGTTGGTGTGCGCGAGGATGGCGGTGGTCAATGCCTCCACGGGTTCCGCGGGCGCGTGCGGGTTCGTCAGCAGGACCAGGTCGATTTCGCCCAGTTCGGGCAGTCCGGCGGCGCCTGGAAGTTCGACCAGGTCACTGGGCAGCAGGCTGCGGGTGAAGATCGCGAGGCCAAGGCCGGCGCGGGTCGCGGCGAGCACGGCATTGACGCCTCGGGCCGTGCAGACCACACGGTGCCTGATGCCCGCCTGCTCCAGCGCCTGCACGGCCAACGCCCTGCTGGGGCTGGGTGCCTGGTACACGATGAGCGGCACCGGTCGTTCCTCGTCCCACTGGTGGCTGGTGCCCTCGGCGGCAGCCCAGACGAGCCGGTCCCGCCGCACCAGTCGGCCCCGCCCGTCCCCGGCGGTGGTCTTGATGAAGGCGACGTCGACATGGCCGGATTCCACTCGGCGTTGCAGATGTACCCCTTGGGAGACGGTGAGGTCCAAAGTGATACCGGGGTTGAGATGCCGGAAGTCCCGCAGGATCCGCGGCACCTGGGTCAACGCGAGATCGTCGGTCACTCCCAGTCGCAGTCGGCCCCGCACACCGGCGCCGGTGAAATAGTCCGACGCCTGAGCATGTGCGGCGAGGATCGAGCGGGCGAAGCCGACCATCGCCTCCCCGTCGACGGTCAACGCCACGCTGCGGGTGTCCCGGACCAACAACGGCCGGCCCACCGCCTCTTCAAGTTTGCGGATGTGCTGGCTGACCGCAGGCTGGCCGAGCCCCAGCGCCGCCGCGGCCTGAGTGAAGCTCAACGACTGCGCCACCGCCAGAAACGTCCGCACCTGCTCAGGAGGAAACACGCCCCGATACTAGACCCGACTCATCACGATCTGCAATCAGTATCGTTGCACCGATTCTCATGCCCTATGCCCCATGCCCCGTGGCCCATGGGCCGGTATGAGATCGGCTCAGCCCTTGAGCGCTCCCTGGACGAGCGCGTTCTCCATCCGGCGATTGAGAACCAGGTAGACAAGGAAGACCGGCAACACGGAGATGAGCGTCCCGGCGCACACCAGGGAGTAGTCGGTCACCCCCTTGTTTCCCACCAGCGTGGGCAACGCCACCTGTAGGGTCCGCACCCTGGGGTTCACACCCACGATGATCATGGTGTAGAGGAACTCGTTCCAGAAGCTGATGAAGTTGAGGATCGCCACGGTCGCTATGCCCGGCAGTACCAGCGGCAGGTAGATGCTGCGCACGATGCGTAGCCTGCTCGCCCCGTCGATGATGGCGCTCTCCTCCAATTCCACCGGCACGGTGCGCATGAACTGCGCCAGCAGAATGACCGCGAGGGGCTGGGCCGTCGCGGACATGTAAATGATCATGAATTCGCGGGTGTAGAACATATTCAGTTTGATCGCCAGCAGCAGGGTCGGCACTAGGGAGGCGAACGCAGGGATGAGAAATCCCAGGGCGTAGGTACGCTCGACAATCGTGGCAACTCGGCTGCGGGAGCGGGCGATCGCGTAGGCGGCCGGCACGGCGATCAGGATGGACAGGCCGAGTGACGCCGTCGTGATGTACAGGGAGTTGAGCATCGCCGTGCCCAGGTCCAGCAGCGACCATACCCGGGTCAGGTGCGCAAACCCCGCGGAGAAGGTGGGTATGAAGGGTTCACTGACCGTCTGGAGCGGCGTTTTGAACGCGGAGATGACAAGCCAGTACAACGGTAGGACCAGGGTCAGCGCGTAGACCACGACAGCCACGTAAGAGACGGTAATTCCCGCGGTGAAGCGCCGCTGCCTGCGGACCTTGGCAGCCGACGGGCGCACGTGCCGTCGTGCGGGGGACACACTTTCCCGGCCGGCCTGTTCGGTGATCATCGACATCAGTCCCTCGCGCTGAATACTCGCCGGATCATGACCAGCCCGGCGATGCCGAGCACGAACAGCACCAAACCGATGGCCTGGCTATAGCCGATCCGGGCAGATTGGAAGCCGAAGTAGTACACCAGCCACGACAAGGTCGTCGTTGCCTCGCCCGGTCCGCCGCGGGTCAGCAGCAGAATGAGGCCGGCGGAGCCGAACAGGGTCCACAGGTACTGCAGCATGGCCAATACGCCGAAGTAGTCGCGGGCGATGGGGAATGCGATCCGCCACATCTTCTGCCAGTGGTTCGCTCCGTCGAGGGAGGCGGCGGCGAAGACATCCTCGTCGATGGCGGCGAGGCGGGCCGCGAAGAGGATGGCGGTGAAGCCCGTTCCGGACCAGATGGTGACACCGATGAGCGACGCCATGGCCGTGTCCGGGTCGGCCAGCCAGGCAGTGGTCCACGCGTGCCGGTCGATCGTGTCCAGCGTGGAATTGATCAGACCCGTCGGCCCGAGAACGGCGAGGAACATCATGCCCAGCGCTGACAACGAAATCAGCGCGGGAATGAACATGATGACCCGCAGGACACGGTGGCCGGGCAGTTGGAGGTTCAGGAAGTAACCGAGCATGAAGCCGGCTACCAGAATGACCGGAAGGGACATCCCGAGATGGACGACCGTGTTGCGCAGCGCGGTGTGGATGCGCTCGTCATGAATGAGCTTGTCGAAATTGTCCAGGCCAGTGAATCGGCCCTCGGTTGCCAGGCTTTTTCGGTCCGTGAACGCGATCACGAACATGGCGATGAGCGGACCGACGGTGAAGATGAGATACCAGGCCAGTGACGGGAACGCGAAGGTGATCACTCCGCGTCCCTTGGCACGAGTCAGGCGGTCGGCGGGGCGGCGGCCCGGGGCAGTGGGGGGCCTCGCGGTGGCTGAAGTCATCGACCTCTCCTGGTCGCAGAACGGGCCGGCCGACCTGCCGCCGAACCCTGAGCCGTGGACTACTGATCGACGTACAGTTTGTCCAGCGCCTTGCAGTATGTTGCGCCGGTCGCTCCCTTATGACCGAGGAACTCGGTGCCGACGGGCGCGTAATCCATCCCTGCCGGGAGGTAGTTGTCCGGCAGCACCATGAAGTCGACCGTGCGGTTGGTGACGGAAATACCCTTCTGC
Source organism: Streptomyces sp. NPDC004752 (assembly GCF_053601275.1). Classification (NCBI taxonomy): domain Bacteria; kingdom Bacillati; phylum Actinomycetota; class Actinomycetes; order Kitasatosporales; family Streptomycetaceae; genus Streptomyces; species Streptomyces sp. NPDC004752. The sequence continues at coordinate 114,645 of NZ_JBSGBN010000008.1, forward strand.
ACCAGCGGGTCACTGGCCTTGGCGTTGCCCAGCGCCTCCGGTTTCATGGCGAGAATTTGCTGACCGTCGGAGACCCAGCTCTGCAAACTCGGCTGAGAGTACATGAACTTCAAGAACTTCTCGATGGTACCGATCTTCTTCTCACCGTTCGGGGAGAGGAAGAATCCGGACCCGGCGCCGTAGAACGCGGTGGGCTTGCTGTACACGCCGGCCGGTGCGACGGGGAAGCCGGAGAGTTCGGTGAGCTTGCCGACCTGAGCGGGAACCTGTGTGTAGGCCCACGACCCGGCCGGCATCATCGCGGCCTTGCCACTGAAGTACGCGGACGACATCTGGTCGGCGTTGTAGCCCTGTACGTTGTCCACGAACACACCCTCGTCGCGCAGCCGGCCGAACAGGTCCAGGCCCTTGACCGCGCCCGCGCTCTTGCAGAACCCGCCCTTGCTGAACAGTTTCTTGGCTTCGTCCGGCGCTGTGTACTGCTGAACCATCCAGGTGGTGAAGTTCATGACGGGCCAGTCGCCACCGCCTAGCGACATGGGCTGGATACCGACGGCGCGCAGCTTGTGGGCATCGGCGATCAGTTCGTCGGTCGTGGCGGGCACCTTGGCCACACCGGCCTTCTTCAGCAGGTCCATGTTGTACCAGATCGGCCAGTTGAACGCGAGGAACGGGAATCCGGCCACACCCTTGTCGCCCTGGGTCCAGTACTCCAGGGCGCCGGGCTCGATCTTCGAGCGCAGACCCCAGTCATCGATGTACTTCTTGACATCGACCACTTGGCCCTGCGGCAGCCAGTTGCTGGTCCGCGGTGTCAGATTGAGCACGACCAAGTCGCGCTCGTTGCCCGCCAGTTTGGCGGCTTCGTAGGCGTTGGGGAAATCGGTGCTGCCGCCGACCTCCTCCACATCGACCTTGATCCCGGTCTGCTGAGTGAACTTCCTGGCAAGCCTGTTGAATTCATAGCCGGTCTTGTCTGCCTTGGTGAAGACCGATGACACCGTGATGGAGTTCGGCGCAGAGTCCGCGCCGGATCCAGAGCACGCCGTCAGCAGGCTTGAGACAAGTGTGGCGCCCACGGCCAGCGCAGTCGCACGCCGCGGGGCAAAGCCTGAGCGGGTCATGCGGACTCCTTGTGAAATGAGGAGGTGGGTGGGAGCGGTGCACAGTGCTCTGTCCCAGCGCGAAGAGGACATCTGTGAACCGGTTCAACCTATCATCGGACCTCTGCCACTCGTGTCAAGGCATGTGACAGAAACCAGTTGCTCAGTGCGGCGCGGGCCCACTTGACGCCCGGGCGACGAACCGGGGGTTCGGCGTCCGGACAGGCTCGACGAACTCGCGGCCGTCGATGGCTTCGAGCAACTTCTGAGCGGCGAGCCGGCCGTCCTCGAAGGGATGCTGAGTGACCGTGGACAGGGCCGGATGCAGGAACTCGCTGAGCGCGATGCCGTCCCAGCCCACGACCGACAGATCCTCCGGGACCCGCAGACCGCAGGAGAAGGCAACGCTTGTCCCGGCGATCGCCATCACGTCATTGGAGTAGATGATCGCCGTCGGAGTCGTGCTCCCGTCGAGGATCTGCGCGGTCGCCGCCAGCCCGCCTTCAGCCGTGTAGTCCCCCTCGACCCACAGCGAGTCGTCGACACCGTGCTCCCTCAGTCGTTTCTGGTACAAGGTACGGCGCAGCCGCGCCGGAGCGACGGACTGCGGGCCCACGACCTGGGCGATGCGCCGGTGCCCGAGGCCGACCAGGTGCGTCACCACATCGGTGATCGCCTCTGACTCGTCGTACACGAGCACGGGCATCGTGGTGCGCTCCGGAGGCCAGCCCAGACTCACGAACGGCAGCCCCAACTCACCGGCCAGGGCGAACCGGGGATCGGCCGGGCCCACATCGACAATGACCAGGCCGTCGACGCGACCGTCGCGCGCAATCCGGATCAAGGCGTCGCGCTCCGCCTGGGCGTCCGCCACAACCTCGGTCACCAGCGAGTACTTCGACTGCGACAGCACACTTTGCAGTCCGGCCATCATGCTGGTGTAGTACTGGTCGCCGGCCAGCGCCTGCGGGGACTTCTGAAACACCAAGCCGACGGCGTACGCACGCGACACCGCCAGTGAGCGCGCCCGCAGACTGGGGGTCCAGCCCAGCTTGCGGGCGGTTTCGACGATGTGCGCGCGGGTGGACTCCTTCACTCCGGGATGATCGTTGAGCGCGTACGACACCAGCGTCTTGCTGACACCCGCGGCCTTCGCCACATCACTGATCCGGACAGCTCGCCGCCGGTTCGGCGTTTCACTCATCACTCACCAGCCTCACTTTCCGTCAGTGTGAACCACTCCCACTCCCACTCCGGCACCGGGCCCAACGGCCCGCGCCGCCCGGCACGTCGGCTTGGGTCCGTGGGTGATGGTAGGCGCTTTCCCACCCGACAAGGGTGCATGGCCCAACGCACCCCGGACCGTGGGCAGTCGAGACCTGTCCCTCCGTTTCTCCGGCGCCGTGTTCCGGAACAGCCGATCACACAACTGGCGAGTACATACCTTCAGGTTACGGACACGGAACCGACCGGAGACCAGGGGCGAACCCGGACCCGCGGCGGCTCATCGCCTTGAGGCCCAGTATCAGCCGTCGCCTCCTGATGTGGTGAACAGATCGGAGGTTTGAACCGGTTCACAGACCAGAGGTTCTATGGTTACGCTGGCCTGGCCCAACGGCCGGCTGCTGGAAGGAAAGGCATGACCGCACCGTTTCGCGACCCCACACTCGAACCACAGGTGCGGGTCGATGATCTGCTCTCCCGCATGACGCTGCGCGAGAAGATCGGCCAACTCAACCAACGACTGCTCGGCTGGAACGTCTGGACACGCGACGGCGGCGGATTCAGCACCACGCATGTCCTCGACGCGGAGACAGCACACTGGGGTGGCATCGGGGCGATCTACGGTCTGCAGCGCGCAGATGCCTGGTCGGGCCGCGACCTCACGACCGGCGTCGACGCGCACCGGGCCCACGATCTGGCCGCGATGGTGCAAGAGCGCGTCATCACCGGCTCCCGGCTCGGCATACCGGCCCTGTTCGTGGAAGAAGCGCCGCACGGCCACCAGGCCGTCGGGGCTCAGCTCTGGCCCGTGAACATCGCCATCGGCGCCACTTGGCGGCCGGAGCTGCTCGAAGAGGCAGCCGCCCACACCGCCGCCGAGTTGCGTGCCCGGGGCGCACACCTGGCCCTGGCCTCCGGTCTGGACATGTTGCGCGACCCCCGCTGGGGACGCTCCGAGGAGTGCTTCGCCGAGGACCCGCTGTTGGCAGCGCGCATGGTGAGCGCCCTCGTCCGGGGACTGCACAGTCAAATCGGTCTGGGCGCCGTGCTGAAGCACTTCGCCGGCCAGGGCTCGGCGATCGGCGGCCGCAACACCTCTGGGGCGCCGATCGGCCCCCGTGAACTCGCCGAGGTGCACCTGCCCGCCGCACGAGCCGGCATCGCCGAAGGGGCGATAGGCGTGATGGCCGCGTACAACGACATCGACGGCGTCCCCTGCCACGCCAACGAGGACCTGCTCACCGGACTCCTGCGCGACACATGGCAGTTCGAAGGCATCGTCATGAGCGACGCGTACGCCATCGACCGGCTGAAACACGGCGCGGGCTCCCCCGAGGCGGCCGCCGCGCGCGCCCTGCACGCCGGAGTCGATCTGAGCATGTTCGATGACTCCTACACCGCCATCGAAGGTGCCGTCGCCCAGGACCTTGTCTCCGAGGCCGTGGTCGACCGGGCCTGCCACCGGGTGCTCACGGTCAAGGTGCGGCTCGGGCTGCTCGACCCGCCCGCTCCCCCGCCGTCCTTTCCGCCGCCCGCGCCGGTCCGGGACCTGGTGGCCGCCACAGCGGTCCTCCTGCAGAACCGCGGCGAACTGCTGCCGCTGCCCGATACCGCGACCCGCGTCGCGGTCATCGGCCCCAACGCCGACAACCTGCCCTGTCTGCTCGGCGACTACGTACCCCCGCTGCCGCCGGGCTCCGGCACCACCGTCCTGCAAGCGTTGAACGCCCTGCCCGGCCACTCGGTCACCCATGAACCCGGCTCCGGCCTCACCACGCCGATCCCGGGCGGCACGACCCGGGCCGCCGAGGCGGCGACGGGGGCCGACGTGGCGGTACTCGTCCTCGGCAGCAGCAGCGAACGCCGCTACGGCGACGAGTTCCAGATGAACGGCGCCGCCCAACTCGGCGGCAGCACACCCGTCGCCACCACCGGCGAAGGATTCGATGTGGCCGATGTGCGGCTGCCGCGTGCGCAGCGGGAACTGGTTGCGGCCGTCACCGCGACCGGGACCCCCACCGTCGCAGTGATCGTCTCCGGTAGACCGCACGCCATCGCGGATGTCACGGCCGCTTGTGACGCTGTGCTCTACGCCTGGTACTCCGGGCCGACCGGCGGGACCGCCATAGCCGAGCTGCTCTGCGGCCGAAGCGAGCCCACCGGACGGCTCCCCGCCTCCCTCCCCCGCTCCACCGCGACCCTGCCCGTCGCTTACAACGAGCGCCACGAGACCACGAAGCGGTATGTCGATACGGAAGCCGCCGCCGCGCTTCCCTTCGGCTTCGGCCTGGACTACACGACCTGGCGCCTGGGCACGTCAACGGTGTCGGCGGATGCCGTCGCGGCCACGGACGTGCCCGGCCTCACGGTTACGGCCGATCTCACCAACACCGGCAGACGGCCCGGCACGCAGACCGTACAGCTCTACGCGCAGGCCCTGGTGCCCGGACTGGTTCCACGCCGTGCGGTGCTGGTGGGTTTCACCCGAATCCACGCCGCCCCGGGACAGACACACCAGGTCACCCTCCCCGTCGACCGGAACGCCGAAGCCACTCTGGGCCTGCCGGTCAAGCATCCGACACAGCTGTTGCTGTGGCTGTCACTCAACGGCCCCCAGGAACCGCACACACCACACACAGTGCTCATCGAGCCCTGACACATCGAGGTCCGCGGGGCGGCCCAAGGCCGGGGACGGACCCGGGTCGTCCACCGTAAGGACACGGCCCGCCCCACCGAGCCCTGAACGGTTGAGCACCGCGGTGTGCGCGACGACCGCGGCACCCACAGACCACCCCGGCCCACCGGGCTGCCCGCCTCGGTCCACCGGGCTGCCCGCTCCTTGTCGGCCACGCGACGCGGCCGCCGCGGGTGGGGCCACAGGCTGAACCCGAACTGTCCATCCCCAACCACGGGAGTCATTGAGCATGTTCAGGCAGAGTCTGCACGACGGCTGGCGGATGTCGGCGACCACGGTCCCGATCCCGGCGCACATCGCGAACCGCACTGTGCCGGCGCAGGTCCCCGGCAGCGCCCATCTCGACCTGCTGGCCGCCGGTCTGATCCCCGACCCCTATCTGGACCGGGTGGAGCAGGACATGGTCTGGGCGCACCGCACCGGATGGCGCTACACACTCACCTTCGACGCGGAGCCCCCCGCTCCTGACGAGCGCACCGACCTGGCCTTCGACGGGCTGGACACGGTGGCCACCGTCGAACTCAACGGCCAGGTGCTGGGCACCACGGCGAACATGCACCGCTCGTACCGGTTCGACACACGCCAGGCGCTGCGGTCCGGGGCCAACGAACTCGTCGTCTCCTTCCGCCCGGCACTGGAATACGCGCAACAGGCCGAGGGCGAACTCGGAAAGCGACCCCACAGCTATCCGCATCCGTTCAACACCGTTCGCAAGATGGCCTGTAGCTTCGGCTGGGACTGGGGACCGGACCTGCAGACCGCGGGCATCTGGAAGCCCGTCCGGCTGGAACGCTGGACCACCGCACGCCTCGCGCAGGTGCGGCCCCTGGCCACGGTGACCAGCGACGGCACCGGGCGGATCGAGGTGCATGCCGAGATCGAACACGCCGGGACCGGCGAGGACCGCCCGCTGATACTGGCAGCACGAGCAGCCGGGCGCGAGACGTTTGCGGAGGTCCCCGCCGAAGAAGGTTCCGCGGTGGTCACAGTCGAGGTCCCGGACGCGGCTCTGTGGTGGCCGGCTGGGTACGGTGATCAGCCGTTGTACGACCTGGTGGTGGAAGTACGGGACGCCGCGGGCACACCGCTGGATGCCACTGGGCGCCGTATCGGCTTCCGCACCATCACCGTCGACACCACCCCGGACGAGATCGGCACACCGTTCACCGTCGTCGTCAACGGCAAGCCCGTCTTCGTGAAGGGCGCGAACTGGATCCCGGACGACCACTTCCTCACCCGGATCACCCGCGAACGCCTCGCCCACCGCATCGACCAGGCCCTCGGCGCCCATGTCAACCTGCTGCGGGTCTGGGGCGGCGGCATCTACGAGAGCGAGGACTTCTACGACGTGTGCGACGAGCGCGGCATGCTCGTCTGGCAGGACTTCCCCTTCGCCTGCGCCGCCTACCCCGAGGAGGAGCCGCTGCGCTCCGAAGTAGAGGCAGAGGCACGGGAGAACATCACCCGTCTTGTCTCCCATCCCTCCCTGGCGCTGTGGAACGGCGCCAACGAGAACATGTGGGGCTTTCGCGACTGGGGCTGGCGCGAGCAACTCGGCGACCGCACCTGGGGCTACGGCTACTACACCGAACTGCTCCCGGGCATCGTCGCCGAACTCGACCCCACCCGGTTCTACTCCGCCAACAGCCCCTACAGCCCCGGCCTGCCGCTCGACCAGGTGCACCCCAACGACGCCGACCACGGCACCCGCCACGAATGGCAGGTCTGGAACGAGATCGACTACACCGCCTACCGCGACCATGTACCCCGCTTCTGCTCCGAGTTCGGCTTCCAGGCCCCGCCCACCTGGGCCACCCTGCAACGCTGGATCCACGACGACCCGCTCACCCCCACCTC
>NZ_JBSGBN010000009.1:0-118661 GCF_053601275.1 Streptomyces sp. NPDC004752
TCGCCCCTGGGCGCGCCCGCCGGAGCCGAGGCCCGGCGGCTCGCCCGACGCCGGGTGCGCCCGCGGCCGGACGCCGCGGCCTCCGCCTCGGCGACGCTGCTGTACAGCTCCTCGTCGGGCGCGAAGTCCGGCGCGGGGAGCGCGACCGGCACAGCGGTCTCCGCCGCGACCTCGGCCTCGCTCTCCGCCTCCTGCTCAGCGGTCACGGTCACCTCGGCGACCCCGGCCTCGGCCTCGTGCACATGCCCGTCGCCGCCGCGCCCGCGCTTCTTGCGCTTGCCGCCGCCGCCCACGGACGTCGGCTGCTCCACATGCACGATGACACCGCGGCCGTTGCAGTGGACGCAGGTCTCCGAGAAGGACTCCAGCAGGCCCTGGCCGACCCGCTTGCGGGTCATCTGCACCAGGCCCAGCGAGGTCACCTCGGCCACCTGGTGCTTCGTACGGTCCCGGCCCAGGCACTCCAGCAGCCGCCGCAGCACCAGGTCCCGGTTGGACTCCAGCACCATGTCGATGAAGTCGATGACGATGATGCCGCCGAGGTCGCGCAGCCGCAGCTGGCGCACGATCTCCTCCGCCGCCTCCAGGTTGTTCCTGGTGACGGTCTCCTCCAGGTTGCCGCCCTGACCGGTGAACTTGCCGGTGTTGACGTCGATGACGACCATCGCCTCGGTCCGGTCGATGACCAGCGAACCGCCGCTCGGCAGCCAGACCTTGCGGTCCAGCGCCTTGGCGAGCTGCTCGTCGATCCGGTACGTGGCGAAGACGTCGACCTCGCTGGTCCACCTCTGCAGCCGGTCGGCGAGGTCCGGCGCGACGTGCGCGACGTACCCGTGGACGGTCTGCCATGCCTCGTCACCACTGACGATGACCTTGGAGAAGTCCTCGTTGAAGATGTCGCGCACGACCCGGACGGTCATGTCCGGCTCGCCGTACAGCAGCGAAGGCGCGCTTGAACTGCCGCCGTTCTTCGCCTTCTTCTGGATGTCCTCCCACTGCGCCTGCAGCCGCTCGACGTCCCGGCGCAGCTCTTCCTCGCTCGCGCCCTCGGCGGCGGTGCGCACGATGACGCCCGCGTCCTCGGGGACGATCTTCTTGAGGATGGTCTTCAGCCGCGCCCGCTCGGTGTCGGGCAGCTTGCGGCTGATGCCGGTCATCGAGCCCTCGGGCACGTACACGAGGTAGCGGCCGGGCAGGGAGACCTGGCTGGTCAGACGGGCGCCCTTGTGTCCGATCGGGTCCTTCGTCACCTGGACGAGCACGGACTGCCCGGACTTCAGCGCGGACTCGATGCGGCGCGGGCCGTTCGCGAGCCCGAGCGCCTCGAAGTTGACCTCGCCGGCGTAGAGCACGGCGTTGCGGCCCTTGCCGATGTCGATGAACGCGGCCTCCATCGACGGCAGCACGTTCTGCACCTTGCCGAGGTACACATTTCCGACGTACGAGGTCGACTGCTCCTTGTTGACGTAGTGCTCGACGAGCACGCCGTCCTCCAGGACGCCGATCTGCGTGCGGTCGCCGTTCTGCCGGACGACCATCACGCGCTCCACGGCCTCACGGCGGGCCAGGAACTCGGCCTCGGTGATGATCGGGACGCGACGACGGCCCTGCTCGCGGCCCTCGCGGCGGCGCTGCTTCTTGGCTTCGAGACGCGTGGAGCCCTTGATGGACTGCACCTCGTCGGACGGCTCGGAGGGCTTGCGGGGCTCACGGACCTTGACGACCGTACGCTCCGGGTCGCCCTCGTCGGGCTCGGTGTCGACCGAGGTGTCGCCCGCGCGGCGGCGCCGCCGGCGACGGCGCCGACTGCTGGAGCTGGACCCGGTGCTGTCCTCGGCGTGGACGTCCTCGGCGTCCTCTTCCTCCTGCTCGGCCGTGTCCTCGGCGTCCTGCGACGCCTGCTCGGCGGCGAGTTCGTCGGACTCGGCGTCCGTGTCCTCGCCGCCTTCGCCGTCGGCGGCGTCACCGCGACGACGGCGACGGCCGCCGCGACGGCGACGGCGCCGCGAACCGGACTCCTCCGTCTCGTCGCCGTCGGCGTCGTCGGCCGACTCCTCCGGCTCCTCGGCGGTGTCCTCGACGTGGGTATCGGCACGGGTCTCGGCGTGGGTCTCGACGGCCTGGGCCTCGTCGCCGTAGCCGGTGCCCCGACGCCGCCGACGACGCCGGGTGCCGATCTCGGCCTGCTCCTCGGCGAGTTCCTCGGGCTCCTCCGCCTCGGCGGCGTCCGCGGCTGCTTCGGCGGCGGCCCGCTCCGGGGTCTGGAACCTCGGCTCGGTGAACACGGGCGCCTGGAACACGGCGACGGCGGGCCGCGCGGGCCGACGCGGCGCCTCGGCCTCGGCGTCCTCGGCGGACTCTCGGGCGGACGCCTGTGCGGTCGGCCGCGCAGGCTCGGAGAACCCGGAGGCGGCCTGCCGCACGACGCGACGACGGGTACGGCGCGGGGCGGACTCCTCGGCGGCGGCCCGCGGCACCTCGACGGACTCGACGGCCCTGGTCGCGACCGCGACGGACCCCGCGGCCTCGGCACCGCTCTCGGAGACGGCGCCGCGGTCGGCGGCGCCGGTCCCGGCGACCGCTCCGGCCCCGATGGCGGGACCGCCCTCGGCGTCCGGGACGGTCTCGGGGGCGAGGCCGGTCTCGGCGGCGGGAGCGCCCGCAGGCGCGGACACCCGGCGCGTGGCCCGACGACGGACGCGCCGCACCCCGGTCTCCTCGTCCCCGGCCGGCGCCTCGACGGCGACGGGGGGCGCCGCGGTGACCGGGACCTCGGCGGCCTCGGTGACGGGCACGGCGGCCTCGGCGGCGACCGAAGCACCGGCAGGCGCGGACGCGCGCCGCGAGACACGACGACGCGGACGAGACGCGGGCGCGGGCTCAGGGCTCTCGACGCTGGTCTCGGGGCTCTCGGCGCCGGTCTCGGACGCGGGCGCCCCGACGGTCTCGACGGCCGCGGGAACGACGGTCTCGGCAACAGCGGCCTCGTCGCCGGCCGGAGCACCGGCGGGCGCGGAGGCGCGGCGGGTCGCACGACGACGCGGACGAGCGGCGGGCGCGGGCTCCTCCTCGATGGCCGACGCCGCGGAATCGACCGCGGGCGCCTCGGCAACCGCGGACTCGCTCGCCGTCCGAGCCACTTCAGTCACTTCAGCTTCTTCGGTCCCTTGGATCTCTTCAGTCCCTTGGATCTCTTGGTTCTCTTCGGTCTCTTCGGTCTCTTCGGCCTTGTCCGTCGCAACGGTCACGGGCACCTCGGCGCCCGCCTTCGTCTCGTCGGCGACATCGGTGACCACGGTCTCGTCGGTCACCTCAGCCGCGGCCTCGACCCCGGCAGGCGGACCCGCCGGGCGAGAGGCGGCACGGCGACGCCTGCGCGGCGGCAGGGTGTCGCTGGGGGTATTGGGTTCGGAACCCTCGATGGGTTCGATCGGTTCGAGCATGCGGGCGTTTCTCCCGTCAGGCTCCCGGGCGCCGCGCCTGGTCCGGCGTCGATCCGCTCGATCGACCACCGCTGACGTCCGCGGCCCGCTCGATGCGCGGTGGCCGCCGTCCGGGGCGCGGGCGCCGCACGGGAGCTCTCTGTGTCCTGTCTCGCCGGTTCCGTACGCCATGTTGCGCACGGCCTGGCGAAAGTCTTCTGGTCGGTGCGCTGCCCGACCCAGGTGGCTCCCGAGTACGAGGGCGGCGCTTCGACGCCCGTCCCTACGCGGGACCTTCCGGCACCGGCGCCGTCGCGGCGGCAGCGGCGGCGGCCGGTTGCGGCTCGGTCGCTGCTGCCTCGCGGTCGGGCGCGAGCGGGTCGGTCACCGTGCCGGTCTCTTCATCGAACGGCCCCTGCGCCAGCCTGGTCACCGCTGCGGGGACCGGCGGCGCCAGGTCGGCCACGGCGCGGAGACCGGACAGGACGTCGTCGGGTCGTACGGCAGGCGTCACGTGCCGAACAACCAGCCGCAGTATCGCACAGGGCTGGTCGGTCGGCCTATCGGGCTGCGAACTGTGCGTTTCCGCGCTCGCCAAACACTCCAGATGCGCCACGGCGGCGCGGGCGTCGAACGTGCGCACGCCGTTCTTGGTCGTGCGCTGCACCTCGACGGTACCGGCCTCGGTGAATGCCTTCACCGCGCGTGCCGCCTCGGCCGGGTCGACGCCGTCCAGCCGCAGCTCCCACACGGAGGCCGTCAGCCGGTCGGCGAGCCCCGACGTCCGCGCCTGGACCGCGTCGACGATGTCGAGCCCGCCGGGCAGCGACTCGTCGAGCAGAACACGCAGTGTGTCCGGGTCGCGAGCGTCGGTGAGCGCGATCTCCAGGTACTCCGCCTCACTGCCCGTGCCGGTGGGTGCGGCATTGGCGTACGACACCTTCGGATGCGGCGTGAACCCCGCCGAGTACGCCATCGGCACCTCGGCACGGCGCAGCGCACGCTCGAAGGCGCGCTGGAAGTCACGGTGGCTGGTGAACCGGAGGCGGCCGCGCTTGGTGTAGCGCAGTCGGATGCGCTGCACCGCCGGTGCGGGCGGCGGGCCTTCGGGCTGTCGCTTGCCCAGTGTCGTTCAGTCCTTAGTGAGTGCGGTCGTACTGCTACCAAGAGTACGTGTCGCGGGGTCCGCGAGTTCCCGTCGGTCGACCGGCTCCGGCTGCCGCGGCCCGCCGAACAGGGCCCTGCGGAGATCGGCGCGCACCTGCCGTACCGACTCGCGCGCGCCGGCCAGCGCCTGCCGGGCCACCCGTCCCGCGGCGCGCGCGACCTCGGCGGCGGGCCGCAGGACCGCGTCCCTGACGAGATGCCCGATGGGGGTGAGGACGGTCCGGTACGCCCAGCGAACCGGCTCCACCACGATCCACCGGAAGAGGGTCGCGAGGAACCGCCCGACGGCGCGGGAGACGTACCCGGCGACGCGCCAGGCGTGCCCGAGCGCCGCCCAGGTCTCCCGGGCGACGACGGCGAGGACCCGGCCAGCCGGCACGAGCACCCAGCGCCACAGGGCGAGGGCGGGCAGCACGAGGAGGATGCGGGCCGTCCAGTACAGGACGGCTCCGATGCCGGTGACGAGGGCGCCGACGAGCCAGGCCAGGGCCCGTCCGACGGGCGCGAGGACCCGGGCGTACAGCCATCGCGCGGGGGCGACGAGCAGGTGGCGCAGCAGCCAGGCGACGACGGCGAACACCCCGGTGCCCAGGGCGGCGAGCAGGATTCCGGCGCCCTTCAGGAGCCGGCCGATGCCGCGGCCGACCGGGGCGAGCACGCGCGCGTACAGCCATGCCAGCCCGGCCCCGACCGCCCGCGCGAGCCCGACGAGGGCGTGCCCGGCGGGCGTCAGCACAAACCGGTACAGCCAGCCCAGCGGTACGACGACGAGGATGTGCCCGAGCAGGGCGAGCGCCTTGCCCGCGGGCACGACGACGTACTGCCACAGCGCGACCAGGGGCCGGACGAGGAGGGTCCGGCCGAGCCACAGCAGCGCCCGCCCGAGCGGCCGCAGCACGGAGTCGGTGAGCAGCCGCCCGGCCGCGACCAGCACGTCCCACGCGATCCGCACCGGCACCACCAGCACGAGCACGACGATCCGCACGGGAATCCGGATCGCGACGACGAGACACCCCTGCGGGGCCTGCGGCTCGGGCGGTGGCGGGGACGGCGGTGGAGGTGGCGGCTTTTCGAGATCCATACCGGCGTAGACGCGCCGAACGCCCTTACGGATGCACCGGGCGACCGGGCCCGGTGGGCGTGGTGGGCGTGATGCGTCTGCCGCCGATCACGGCTTCATGTCGTCGGCCCGCGCTGTCACTTCTTGGAGTTGCGCTGTGCGTGCGCACCGTGCCGTGGGCGGAACCGGGTGGAGATCTGGCCGACCAGTTCCCAGAAGCACACCAGGGCGGTGATCGGCGGAATTCCGAGCATCACGTACGACAGCAGCGAACGCGAGGAGTGGCTGACGCACAGCGCCACCGCCATGGCCGAGGCCGCCAGGATGACCCCCCAGGACCGTCGTGCGCTGCGGCGCTGCACCGTCGCCCGCAGGATGGACAGGGCCGCCACGAACCAGGGTCCGTACACCATGAACGGCCACCACTGCGCGAGGTTCGAGGGCAGGACGGACAGGGCGATGGTGCGCAGTTGCCCGTAGGAGTAGGAGACGGACCAGCCCAGCATGGACGCGGCGCACAGTGTGATCGCCGCGATCAGGAGCGTCACATGGGTGACCCGCTGGCCGCCGTCCAGGAAGTGGGATTCCGTGCGCAGTCGCCGTCGGCCGCTTCTGCGGGACAGGCGCCGGGGCGCCCGGGGCGCGGGGTCCGCGACGGCCGCGGTGGACAGCATCCGGGCCAGTTCGTCGTCCAGGTCCCAGCCATGGGCGGTGGCCTCCGGTGCGGTGGGGTGCCAGCTCTGCTGCGTCGGCCGGGACACCGTGTCGTAGGCGGGCTGGGTGAGCGTGTCGGGGTCGGTTCTCAGGGCGTAGTGAAGGTTGTAGCGACCGGCCTCGTCGTAATTCCCGTCCATCCGATAATTCCTCCGCGCTCCCGCTCAGCACGTTCCGTCGAGGGCGCTCAGATATTCGCTTTCCATTTTCCTGATCTTGTCCAGGAAATCATCGAGCAGGTCCGAGCAGTGGTTGGGGCCAGACCCGCCGCCGACCGACCCGCATTCGTCGAGGACCGACGGGTGGTTCATGGCTCCGCATCCCTCTTTCCAGATCACGGTCACTTAACGAGCACAACGGGGGGCCAGGTGTCGGACATTCGGGGGATTGAATCGCCCTCAAGGGGTATCCGGGCGCCTGATGACAACATTTAATACGCGAAGGTATGACCGCGCGGCCGGGTGTCCGGCCGCGCATGTCGGGTTACGTCGACGGGTGTCCGACCGTGCGTGTCGGGTTACGTCGGCGGGTGTTCTCGGCGCGGGCGAGGAGCAGCCGCTCCGCGAGCCGTCAGCGGGCGGGCTGGGCCCGGCCGCCGTCGGAGAGCAACTCGTCGAAGAGCGCCCGGTAGTGCACCATGGCGCCGCGCAGTTGCTCGGTCGTGGCCTGCTGACGGGTGCTGAGCGTCTCGATCTCATGGGCGGACCGGTAGTGCTCAAGAGTGCTGCCGTGTTCCACCGAGAGGTCCTTCATCTGCTGCTCGAACCCCTCGGTCGGGTAGCCGCGTTCGTGCATCAGGGACGTCACCAGCCGGTCCGCGTCGTGCACGGCGTCCCGCGGCCGGTCCACGAACTCCTCCTGAACGCCCCGCCATTCCCCTACGTACCGGTCGCGGGCGGCGGCGGGCAACGGCTTGATCTCCAGGGCGTCGTGTCGCTTCTCCCGCTCCCTGAGTTCGCGTTCACCGGCCATTCGGCCCCCCGATCCCTCGACCGTCCGCTCGTACTCGGGGCCGAAACGCTCACGGAGACGTTGTCGCCTCATCATGAGCGAGGCCGTCACAGCGGCCAGCGCGACGACCAGCACCGCCAGGATGACGATCGCCACAAGCGCGCCTGTTGACATCGGACGCACCTCCTTCGGGGCGTCTCTCGGCGTCTCTCCCGGAATCGGACAACCCCCGGTTTCCCCGTTTCGTCCGATTCAAGCGTCGCGTTTCCGAGCGAGCGCCCAGCCCCGGTGATCAGTCCAGACCCGCCCCAGTGATCGGTTCCGTCCAGAAGGGGCGTCAGCCGTCAGCCGGCAGCCGTCAGCCGTCCGCCGTCCGCCGTCCGCCGTCCGTCAGAGCCTGCCGTCGATGTCGCAGGCGCGGCACGGCGGGCGGCCGCAGGTGCACTGCATGAGGGCCTCGACGACCCCGCGGTCGTGGTACAGGCACTCGTCCTGGCAGGTGTGGCGCGGGATGAACCCCGCCTCGATCTCACCGGGCCACGGCTCATGGCCGTCCCGGCAGCGCGCGAACCGCTCCGGGTCTGTGGAGTGCAGGTCGCGCATGTGCGACCGCGCCTCGTCCTCCAGCCGGCGCACCCGCTCCACCAGGTCCTTCAGTTCGGCGGCGATGCTGGAGTAGCGGTCGGCGCCGGTCCGCACATGGGCCGCCCGCAGCGCCATCGCCGCGTTGCCCAAGAACCGGCCGGCGTCCTGAAGGTCGGTCACGTGATGCAACTGAATGCCGTTCACGCCTCGTACCCATACGGCGTCCATGCTGCTCACTGATCCACCTTCCCGATGTGCACCCCGATCAGCGCGAGACACTGTTGTGCGGTACCGGAAGCCTCCGCACAGAAAAAATGCAACTTATCCAAGAAAGCTAAAGGCACAGACCGCGCACGTCCAGCAAATTCTTGGTGAATCGGCTCACAGCAGGCATCGGCTTACCGCGGTCGGGAGATCTTGATCTCCTCAGCCAAGAACTTGATCTTCCCGGTCAAGAATTGGATCTTCCGGGTCAAGAACTTGATCTCCCCGGTTATCGGGACCTGGATCTTCCCGTTATCGGAATACGGCCTCGGCGAGGGCCAGGCCGAGGTAGACGGACCCGAGTCCCGCGAGGATCGAGACGATCACATTGGCCGCCGCGAGAAACCGCGATCCGGCCTCGGCCAGTCGCAGCGTCTCGTACGAGAACGTGGAGTAGGTGGTCAGGCCGCCGCACAGGCCGGTCCCCACCAGGAGTTGCACATTCTGCGGTACGGCGGTGGCCAGGGCGGCCCCGGTCAGCGCCCCCAGGATCGCCGACCCGACCGCGTTGGCGGCGAAGGTGCCCCAGGGGAAGGCCGTGTCGTGGCGGGCCTCCACGGCCCGGTCGATCAGGTAGCGCAAGGCGGCGCCGACGGCGCCGCCGAGCGCGACGAGCAGGAACCTCATCGGCGTGGTCGCCTCCTCGTCAGGGCGAACCTCGTCAGAGCGAACCGGCGGGCGGCGACCGCACCGATCCGCACGGCGACGAGCGCGAGGACGACGGTCGCCGCCAGATAGGCCAGCGCGAGGCCGCCCCGGTCCTCGCGCACCAGCCGTTCGATGTCGGCGCAGTACGTGGAGAAGGTCGTGTAGCCGCCGAGGACCCCGGTGCCGAAGAACGGGCGCAGCAACGGGTGCGCGGTCCACCCCTCGGTGATCGCCACCAGGAAGACACCGATGACGAGGCATCCGGTGGCGTTCACGCCCAGCGTCGTCCAGGGGAAATCGGCCGCACCGGTCGGCCACAGCAGCGCCGCCGCGTACCGGGAGCAGGCGCCGATCGCCCCGCCCACGGCGATCACGGTCAGTACCCGCGCATGTCCGTGAGGGGCGTCCCGGCGCTGACGAGCCTCTGCCACTGCGGACCTTTCCGGCGGCCGATCGGGCGCGGCGCGAAAGTCCCGGCGCGCGGCCGCCGTGCTCGTGAATCGTACGTGCACCGGCCGCCGGGAGCCCGGCCGCCTCGGATTTGGCACTCGGATTTGGCACTCGGATTTGACACACGGAAGGTGCCGGACGTCTCCTGGAAGAGGGAATTACTCCCGGAGGCTGCGGATGGCGACCTACGAGTATCTGTGCAGCCGGTGCGGGCCTTTCGATGTGAAGCTGGCCATCGGAACGGCACCCATAGCCCATGGCTGCCCTGTCTGCGCAGGCGATGCGAGACGTGTGTTCTCCTCCCCCGGTCTTCCGCGGACCTCGAATGCGGCGGCTGCCCTTCGTGTCCGCGAGGAGCGGTCCCGTGAGGCCCCGGCGGTGGTCTCCGAAATCCCGCCGGGCAGGGGGGTGCGGCAGCCTCCGCACCCCGCGCTCTCGCGGTTGCCGCGTCCCTGATGAGGGAGGTGGTCGACGAGCCGAACGTCTCATTTCGTTCCCCACGAGGGCTGAGGAGGTGCCTCCCCGTGGCGAATGTGGGACTGCTCTTCGTCGGTGCGGTGCTCTTCATGAACGGGCTGATGTTGCTCGGAAAGGTCGAGGCCCGCTCGGGGGCGGTGTTCAACCTTTTCGTGGGCGCGCTCCAGGTGCTGACGCCGACCTACCTGATCTTCGTCGCCGACAACGACCCGAAGAAGATACTGGCGGCGTCCGGAATCTATCTGTTCGGCTTCACCTACCTCTATGTGGGCATCGGCCTCCTGGCCGGCCTCGACACCACCGGCGTGGGCTATTACTCGCTCTTCGTGGCCGTCGCGGCCCTCGGGTACTCGTTCGTCAATTTCCGCCTCGTGAAGGACTACCCGTTCGGAGCCATCTGGCTCTACTGGGCGTTTCTGTGGTTCCTGTTCTTCTTGCTGCTCGGCCTCAAGATGGACGGGCTCACCACCTACACGGGCTGGGTCACGGCGATCGAGGGCTGGGTCACGGGCGTGATTCCCGCCGGTCTGCTGCTGGCCGGCTACTGGAAGCACCCCGACGAGGCCGCCATCGCCCTGGGGATCTTCGCGGTCGTGGTGTTCGGGGCGCTGTGGCCGCTCACCCGGAATTCCCGACACCGTCCGACGTCCGCCGCTCCGACGGCCGAGCTGAGCGCACCTACGTGACCGGACCAGAAGCAATGAGGAAGTCGTCATGCCTGAAGTTCTCTTCACAGTGGACCAGAGCAAATCCATGCGCGACCAGGACGTGCCGGGACACAACAGGTGGCATCCGGATGTCCCCAACGTCACCATGGTCAAGCCAGGAGCGGAGTTCCGCGTGGAGACCCGTGACTGGACCGACTGCCAGATCGGCGACAACGACTCCGCCAACGACGTACGCGACATCGACCTGACCATTCCCCACATGCTCAGCGGGCCGATAGGCGTGGAGGGCGCCGAACCCGGCGACCTGCTCGTCGTCGACATCCTCGACCTCGGTCCCGTGCCGCAGCAGAAGGGGAACGCGGCGGGCCAGGGCTGGGGCTACACCGGGATCTTCGCCAAGGCCAACGGCGGAGGCTTCCTGACGGATTACTTCCCGGACTCCTACAAGGCCATCTGGAACTTCCACGGCCAGCAGGCGGTCTCCCGCCATCTGCCCGGCATCCGTTACACCGGGATCACTCACCCCGGGCTGTTCGGAACGGCGCCGTCGGCCGAGATGCTCGCCCGCTGGAACGCCCGCGAGAAGGCACTGATCGACACCGATCCGAACCGGGTGCCGCCGCTCGCCGTCCCTCCGGACGCCAGCAACGCGCTCGCCGGCAAGGCCACCGGAGACCTCGCCACCCGTATCGCGGCAGAAGGCGCACGCACGGTGCCGGCCCGTGAGAACGGCGGCAACCAGGACATCAAGAACATGACCCGTGGCTCACGGGCCTTCTTCCCCGTATATGTCAAGGACGCCAAGCTCTCCGCAGGCGACCTGCACTTCAGCCAGGGCGACGGAGAGATCAGCTTCTGCGGCGCCATCGAGATGGGCGGTTTCGTCGACTTCCATGTCGACCTGATCAAGGGCGGCATGGAGGCATACGGCATCGCCACCAACCCGGTGTTCATGCCCGGCAACGTCGAGCCGCGGTACACGGAGTTCATCAGTTTCATCGGGGTCTCCGTGGACCACGACACGGACACCAACTTCTACATGGACGCGACGCTGGCCTACCGGCGGGCCTGCCTCAACGCCGTCGAGTACTTCAAGAAGTTCGGCTACAGCGGCGAGCAGGCATACCTGCTGCTCGGCTCCGCGCCCATCGAGGGACGCATCAGCGGCATCGTCGACATCCCCAACGCATGCTGCTCGCTCTACGTACCCACCGCCATGTTCGACTTCGACGTCCGGCCCACCGCCGCGGGCCCGACGAAGGCCGACCGCGGCCAGTGCGCCCTGACCAGCGCCTGACCCCCGCACGACGGCCCCGCAGGCCCGACCTGCGGGACCGTCGCCGATCTGACCTAGGGCTGCCCCCGGCACAGGACCGGGGCAGCCCTCTCGCTCACTGAGCGGCGAAGCCGACAAACGCGGTCCAAGCCTCAGCATCGACGGCGAGGCCACAACGGGCTATGTCCTTGGAGTCACGAACGTGGACGATATGAGGGGATATGGCGACCTCGATGCACTCCCCGCCCGAGCCCGTGCTGTAACTGCTCTTGAACCACGCCAACGCAGACGCGGTGGACTTCTCGGCGTTCATTGTTCTCCCAGCAACTCTTCGACGAAGGCCAGTGACGCGCGTGGGGTGACTGCTTGGGCCCTGAGAATGCCGTACTGCTCCTCAAGCTCCCGGACTGCCTTGCGCTCTGTATGCAAACGACTGTCCTTGTACCCCTCCACGTAAGCGATCCTCCGTCCGTCACGCGTCTCGATCAAGGTGAAGGGCCCCTCAAGTCCAGCATGCTCCTCCAAGTCCACTGGCATCACTTGGATTTCGACATTGCGACACTGGCCGTAGAGCAGGACATGCTCCAACTGACCCCGCATGACAGCCCGACCCCCGAGTGGCCTCCTCAGCACTGACTCCTCGATGACGAAGCTGATGGTGGGCTGTGGCATGCGAGCGAAGATCTCCTGCCTGGCGAGGCGGGCCGCCACACGCTCCTCAATGACGTCCTGCGCCAGCAACGGCCGCCACATGGTGAACACCGCGCGCGCGTACTCCTCGGCCTGGAGCAGCCCCGGCACAGCCTTCGTCGCGTACACATGCAGCTCAACCGCCTCCCCCTCCAACCGAGCCGCGTCCCGGAAGAACGCCGGGTACTGGGCCCGAGCCACCTCCTCCTTCATCTCCAGAAGGACCCCGCCCGCGTCCAGCACCTCGTCCGCCTGGTCGATGAACCTCGGTGGCGGAACCCGGCGTCCCTGCTCGTACGCGGCGATGGTCGAGACCGAATAGCCCGTCAGCGAGCCGAATTCGGGCCGCTCCAGGCCCGCCCGCACCCGGAACCGCTTCAACTGACGCCCGAAGACCCGCAGGACACCGGAGCCGACGTCCGGTTCAGGATGCCGCTCGTCGCCGTCACCACTCGCGGACGCCTCGTCCACCAGCCCCGTCGGTTCACTCATCCTCGTACCACCTCCCTCGGCCAACGCGCCCCCGCGCAGGCCGTCACGCTCTGTCCCGCCTACACCCGCACACCGGCCACCTACAGCGACTCTCCGTGTGCGTGCCGTATCTGGTCACGCTAGGACCGCACCGGCAGCGTGGGCCACATGAACAGCCGAATCTCCACCCCCCGGGTTCACACCCCCGGCGCCGAGGCCGACACCCGCCGCCCCCGCCACGAGTTCGCGATGGCCTTCACCTCCTCCCCTCGCGGCGCACGCCTCGCCCGCAGGCTGGTCTCCCAACGAATGGACACGTGGGGCCACCCGTACGGCGGCCGGGTCAACGACACCCTCACGCTGATCACCGCCGAGCTGGCCGCCAACGCCGTACGGCACGGGCACGTCGCCGGACGGGACTTCCACGTCCGGCTCACTCACGGCACCGATGTCCTGCGGGTCGAGGTCACCGACACCCGAACCGAACGCGTCCCGGTGCTCTCCGATCTGGAACCGTCCGGCGACGCGGAGTCCGGCCGGGGTCTGCTGATCGTCGCGGGGCTGGCGACCCACTGGGCGGTCGCCCCGCGCGTGGGTGCGCCGGGCAAGACGGCCTGGGCGGAATTGCGCCTGACGTGAGGCGGGCGGGACCCGGCCATCGGGAACCGTGTTCACGCCAACGGCCGGGCGGGACTGGCCCATTGCACCGCTGGTGTCAGTGCCGGGCGCCGGTGTGGCTGTCGGGCATGTCGGTCTCGTACCCCCCTATACCGGATCTCCGTCGTCGACGAGGACCAAGGTGTTGCGCGCGGTACCAGGATTCCCCGAGGACGGGAAAGGTCTGTGAAGGGGACTTGACTTGGACCAAGCCCCCATTCCCCTCATGAGCGGCGGCCAGCCGTTGGGCGAGTGCGCCCGGTCACGACTTCAGGGGGGCCATCAGTTCGTCCTCGGCCGGGTAGGGCCGCTCCCTGGGCAGCAGTCGGGTCGCGGGTTCCAGGTCGCCCCTGCTGACGAGCGCGTGGATTTCGCGGGCGAGCGGAGTGACGTCGCTGATGGAGACCGTCCACTCGTCCGCGTAGCGGCGTACGGCCTCACCGGAGAGCCCGAGTTGCAGTGAGCGGTAAGGCAGGGGCCGGAGGTGCAGATCACGCTCGGGGTCCCACTGGACACGGGCCGGTGCACGCTTCAACTGGCGCTGCCAGGTGCTTCGGTCGGGATGCAGCCCAGGTACGTAGCTCGACAGACACGCGTTGCGCAGCGCCCACTCGAAGCCCTCGCGAGTGATCTCGACGGCAAGGACCGTCTCCTGCCCCATCTTCGTGCCCCAGCCGCAGCGGTACATCATCCACAGGAACGACGGCTTGATCCACGTCATTCGGTCCCGCTTCCACGCGGCGGGGAACCGGCCCTGGCGAACCGCAGGCAGGCCGATCTCCGGGGAGTACGCCTGGTACACGATGATCGTGGATGCTGTGTGTAGCGCGCGGATCCTGCGTTGCGGTTCTTCCATGGCGTACAGGGTGAGGCCGACCGGCTCCCGCCGACCATCGATTTTCGACTGTGCCGGGGCGGCGCGTTCAGGTCGCGGCCTCGCTCGCCCCTGACAGCGCATCGCCAATACGCCCAGAGCCTCACTCACGTCTGTGAGCGTGTCCGCTGGGGGCCGGCGCAGCATTCTTGACCGCCAGGGGAAGCAACTTCCGGCCGGTCGGGCCGATTTGGATCTGAGTGTCCATCTGAGGGCACGCCCAGCGCTACGAAGCCAGTGGCATTACTCCACTTCGATGCCGTAGTCCTGGACGAGTTGCTCCAGACCTCCGGTGTACCCCTTCCCACCAAGCACGAAGTCCCAGTCACCATTTGGTCTGTGTCGGAAGGAACCGAGCACCAACGCCGTTTCACCGGAGCGGCCGTCGGAGACCTCAAGACGGCCGAGTTCAGTCCGCGCCGGGTCGAGCAAGCGGATACAGGCATCGGTGAAACCTGACAGATCGGCGTCCGGGTTCATCTCCGGATCAACAGCTGCCACCAGAACGAACCGATCAGCGTCCTCGGGCAACGTGTCGAAGGAGACGCGTATGGCCGCCTTGTCCGGCATCGCAGCCGGCACCGCACGCACCGAGCCGTCTGGGGTCTGGAGGTTGTTGAAGAAGACGAAGTACTCCTCACTGAGGACTCGGTTGCCACGGCAGACCAGTGCGCAGACGTCCAGCGCGACGCTGCCGGACCACGTCATGCCCAGCACGTTGTAGTCATCGGGCGGAGTCGCGGGACCGGAAGGCGTCGGCTGCGCGGGGGCCGGTCGCCCGCCCTCTGCCAACCGTCCACGGAGCCCGTGCCGGTGCAGCAGGTCGACGAGTTCGGTGCCCGGGATCAGCTCCAGTGGCTTGCCGCGGGCGAAGGTGTGCGAGCCGGGGCCGAAGCCCGAAGTGGTCACCAGAACGCCCTTGTTGGCGCCGATGTCCTGGACCGTGCCGTACAGGTCACGTACCGCGGTGGGTGGCACGGTGTTGCGGTAGCGCTTCACCTGGACGATGATCTTGCCGCCCCGGATGGGAGTCGGGTCCAGCGCGTCGACATCCACGCCACCGTCGTTCGATCGCTGTGTCGTCACCGCCTGCATCCCCATGGCGCGGAAAAGGTCGGCGACGAGGGACTCGAAGGCGATCGGATCCATGTCGTACAGGTCCGGCTCCTCTTCACCTCCGCCATGGGCGACGACATGGTTGCCGACGTCCTGGGGCTGTCGGCTGGGGCGTACGGAGGTGAGTTGGTCGGGCCGGGTCGTGAGCTGTCCCCGTAGCGCCCCCGTCAGGCAGCTGGTCGCGTCCACCTGCTCCAGATGCAGGTCGGTGAAGGCCGCTCGCTGGGCCATGACGGTCGCCAGGAAGATGTGCGCCCGCCTGCCTGTCGCAGGATCATGGGCATCCACGAAGCCGTTCAGCGCGACCGAGTCGAGGATGCCGTACTCGTCCGCCGCGAAGAGCTGGTGCAGGACCAACAGCACGCTCTGTGCCAGCACCTCCCGGTACAGCGCACGGCGCTGCGTCACGGGACGCGCCGTTTCCTTGTCCTGGTCCTGGGCCGACACGTACCTCACCGATTTCGCTTCCGGAACAACGTCGTACCCGGGCAGCTCCCAGTCCAGTACCAACTGCCGCGCCGCCGAATCGAAGGCCGCCGCCACCTGCCGGGGAAAGCCGTCGGGCCAGGCAGCGGACGAGTACAGGGCAGCCGAGAAGTACTCGACCACAGAATCGGGGTCGCCCCGCCGGACACCCGCGGTGGCCTCGGTGATGCCGGCGTTGTGCCGACGGACCTCGGCTCGTTGCGCCTCGGCCCTCTGGTCGTAGTCGCGCTGGGCGGCGGCTAACTGCTGCTGTCGCTGCGCCTCTACAGCCTGTGCCGCGTGCCAGTCGCGCTCAAAGCGGGATCGCGCCTCAGCCTGCGCCTGGGCACGCCGGTTGGCCGTCCAGCCGCCCTGCGCCTGGTACTGGTTCGGATCCGGCATGCGCACGGGCCATGCGAGCTGGCCGGGGTCGAACGGCGGAATGTCTTCCACACGCATCAGGGATGACGCCCTGAAGGCCGACGCCTGGCATCCCGCGGTCAGAAGCCCCTGCAAGGTAGCGACCTGCGCATCCAGCTCTTCGGTACGCCGCCTGGCCTCCGCCTGCCGATACTCCCGGTGCCCCTGAGCGACACGTCGTTGATAGTCCCGTGCTTGTCGGGCTTCCTCTCGGCGTCGCCTTTGCTCGGCTTCGATCTGCCGCTGGTACTGGCGCTGCGCTTCAGCCCAAGTGTTGACGAAACCAGCAGAGCGACGACTCATGCGCTCAGGCCCTCCCCAGGACGTCGGCAGCGCCGACCGAACTCTGGTTGCCCCCGCAACCAGTTGTGACAAACCGACTTTATCCAGCAATCGCCGTCCTGGATATCAACTTGCCAAGGGCAACTGGAATCAGCAGTGCGCGCAGGTCACCTGCATGCGTACAGGGAGATGAGACCGTGTACCGCGCGGACGGCAGATCCACTACAGACACCACAGAGCCCCCTCCGTATCGAAGGGGGCTCCAAGAGGTCTCCGGCAAGCCTCACCGTGTCGCGGAGCCTCAGAGCTCAGACCCACTCCACTTCCGAGTGGATGTCCAAGACGCCTCCAGGACTCGGCAGACGCGTATGAGCCCTCACCGGCTGCACGGGCCGCCGACGGCCAGAAGCACCGACAGCAGCCAAGGCGGCAGCCACCTCGTCCTCACCAGCCCCCGCCAGGGCATCAGCAATCCGCCCCAGCGCCTCACTCACGTCAGTGCGCGTGTCCGCTGGGGGCCGGCGCAGCGTTCTTGACCGCCAGGGGAAGCAACTTCCGGCCGGTCGGGCCGATTTGGATCTGGGTGTCCATCTGCGGGCATATGGACACAGGTGTAAAACCAACTCTAGCCTTCCTGACATGGGGAAATCACGCAGCCGCACCGCGGCTGAGCAGAAGGCATACGACGTCGAGGCAGAGTGGACCGCCACCGATCTGGCCCTGTTGGAGCAGCTGAAGAGGGCTGAAGCGTTGCTGCCCGAGGACGCTCCGAGGGCGCTGTTATCCGTCCGCCTCTCCGTACTCACGGAGGACACCACATCGCCCGTCCGCCAGGAACTCGATCTCCGGATGCTGGCAAGGGAGAGGGGCTGCCGGGTCGTTGGCGTCGCCAGCGACCTGAACGTCAGCGCGACGAAGGTTCCGCCGTGGAAGCGCAAGCAACTCGGCGACTGGCTCAACAACCGCGTGCCCGAGTTCGACGTGCTGATGTTCTGGAAGCTCGACCGGTTCGTACGTCGGCTCTCGGACCTGGCCACCGTGATCGACTGGTGCCTGAAGTACGAGAAGAACCTGATCTCCAAGAACGACAGTATCGACCTGACCACCACGGCCGGGAAGATCATGGTCACCATCATCGGCGGCATCGCGGAGATCGAGGCCGCGAACACCAGCACCCGCGTGGCCAGCCTCTGGGACTACGCGAAGACCCAACAAGACTGGCTCATCGGCAAGCCCGCCTACGGCTACATGACGGACGTGGACGAGAACGGGAAAGTCGTTCTGGTCCACGACCCTACGGCGTACCGCGCTCTGCACTGGGCGCACCATATGGCGATCCGTGGAGTGTCCGCCAGGCGGATGGTCATGGTGCTCGTTCGGTCCGGGATGTGCGGCCCCGGCCTCACCGTCGCCACTCTGTTGCGCAGGCTCAGGAATCCCGCTCTCCTGGGCTACCGGGTGGAGGAGCTGAAGAACGGAGGGCAACGCCGATCGAAACTGATCCTGGGCACTGACGGCAAGCCCATCAAGGTCGCCGAACCCGTCTTCACCGAGGACGAGTTCAACAGTCTCGGTGCAGCTCTCGACCAGCGCATGAAGAACCAGCCAGCCCGCCAGCCAGGCGGCGCAACCAAGTTCCTGGGCGTGCTCCTCTGCGCCGACTGTGACAGCAACATGATCGTGCAGGTGACGAGGAACAACTTCGGGGTCTACCCGTATCTCCGCTGCCAGAAGTGCAAGAGCGGTGGACGTGGCGCGCCCAACCCCATGGGGGTCTACGAACAGCTTGTTGCAGACGTGCTGTCTGTCCTCGGAGACGAGCCGGTACAGACGCGGGAGTACGCCAAGGGGGCCGAGGCGCGCAGGGAGGTTGAGCGACTAGAAGGCTCGATCGCCTACTACATGAAGGAGCTGGAGCCCGGAGGCCGCTTCGCCAAGACACGATTCACGAAGGAACAGGCCGAGAAGACCTTGGACAAGCTGATTGCCGACCTGGAAGCGATCGACCCCGAGACGACCCAAGACCGTTGGGTGAACGTCCACAACGGCAAGACATTCCGCGAACGTTGGGAAGAGGGCGGGATGGAAGCCATGGGCGCGGACCTGCTTCGGGTGGGCGTAAAGTGCAAGATCACGCGTACCAAGGTGAAGGGCGTCCGCGCTCCGCACATCCACATGAAGGTCATGATCCCCAAGGACGTGCGAGAACGTCTGATCATCAAGGAAGACGGCTTCGCAGCCGCCGCGTCTCTGCGAGGTCTTCGGCGACCCCTGCGGCGATGAGAGCAGCGCCCGGGGTATGGCCGTACCCGGCGTAGCGCCAGTGCCGTTCGGTGACTGTGTCGGGAGTCTCGGTGTGGCCCATGTGGTGGGCGCGTTCGGCGCGGAGTGCTGCGTAGGTAGGGGAGTAGGCGCGGGATTTGGTGAGGATGTGGCCCCGGTAGCCGAGGGTGTGAGTCCAGTCCCGGAGGCGGAGGGGTGCGTACTCGGGGAGGCCGCCGAGGCGCCAGCAGGCCCGCATGAGGGTGCGAACGTGTCCGCTGACGGGTGCCGACTCGATGTCGTCCCAGGTGGTGACTGGGTGGTCAGTGCCGGCGCCTGTCTCGCTGGCTCCCTTGGTGACGTACTTGGCCACGTACGCGGCGACCGCGTCATCATCGGGTCCGTCGCCGTTGGCGCGCAGGGGCCGGGCGTCGACCTGGGCGCCCCAGCACAACGCCAGCTCACCCACGGCCGCGCTGTAGGGCGTGTGGACCAGGACCCGCCGGGCGGAGATGCACACCGCCTCGATGAGCAGCTCCGCACTGGCCCAGGCCGGGGGTTCATCATCAGGTCCGCCCGGACCGTCGAGGCGGACGACGGCATGTACGTGGACCGCTGCCCGTTTCTGGTACTCGGC
This sequence comes from Streptomyces sp. NPDC004752, assembly GCF_053601275.1. NCBI lineage: Bacteria > Bacillati > Actinomycetota > Actinomycetes > Kitasatosporales > Streptomycetaceae > Streptomyces > Streptomyces sp. NPDC004752. Next base: position 19,557 of record NZ_JBSGBN010000009.1, read on the forward strand.
GACGCGGGCGAAGGAGAGCCGGGCGTACCGTGCGAACTGTGACTGCACGAGGCCGACCGAGGAGGCCAGGCGCCGCCGGACGTCGATGACGAACCGGTCCCACAGCTTGGAGGCGTGCGCGTGCCACAGCACGTGGGCGGAGTAGTCGTAGCAGTCGGCACACAGAGGCTGGCCGATGGCCGGAGCGTCCGGGGAGTGAACGGCACGGCAGCCGATCGAGCGTCCGTGCTCGCAAGTTCCGCCGTCGCGGCGGGGGCGGCAGATTTCCCCAGCCCAGTGCACGGGGCCGAAGGACGGGGCGGTCAGGGTGACGAAGAGCCGGGGCCGGTACCGGACCGTGGCGGGGACCTTCTTGCCGCCGAGCAGGCCCGCGCGGACCAGATGGAAGGTGTCTCCCGCATGGAGGTGGGAGCAGGCGGGGCAGATGGTCGCGCGGCGGTTGCGGCAGCGGACCAGAAGCCGTTCACCGGGTTCGGTGCGGGTGTCGTAGTGGTGGAGGATCTCGCCGGTTGTGCCGTCCAGGGTGGTGGTGGAGCCAGAGAGGTGGACGGGGTGGGCGCATCGTACGCCATGGCAAGGGCAGCTTCGTACGCTCCGACGGGCAGCCGTCGATGACGATCGAGCGCCGGATCAGCCGGACCGCCGATGGCAAGTTCGTCATGCCCAACGGCGACGTCTGGCAGGAAACCGAGGAGCCCAGCGCCTACCGCACGCACACCACGAAGGCCACCGGCCGGCTCCTCCAACTCGCCGAGGAAGAAGCCCTGTTCGGCTGTGCCCGGTTGCTTCTCGATCCCAGCACGGGGACGCGTGCGATGCACCGCACCCTGATCCCGTTCACCGTGGCAGACGCGGTTCCGGCACTCGCCGAGGACCCCTACAAGCGGTCGGGGGCCCTCTACCGGCAGCTCACCGAGGACGGCCACAGGCTCACCTGGTCCGAGACGGTGCGCGCCCGCATGCCCCTGCCCGACGAGCGCACCACGCTCCAGCTCCCCGACGCGACCCCGATCCTGCACCTGGCCCGCGTCACCCACGACACCGACGACCGGCCCCTGATCCTCGAAGAACTCCGCATCGGTGCCGACCGCGCCGAACTCGCCTACCGGATCACCGCCGACAAACAGCCCGCGCGACGCGCCCGCCCCTGAGCAGGGTCGAGGATCGGTCGAAACAGCCTTCACTTCCTCAAGGGCGCGCCTGCGGCGCGCCGGGGCGCCCGGCCGCCCCGGCCGGGCGTGCGGCGTGACCGCCGGTCCCGTCCGGTCGGCAGACGCCCCCGCCCACAGCACGCCCAAGGAGTCGAGGCGTCGACCGGCCACCTTGGGCCGAGGCGTGGTGGGCTGGGGGTCGACGGCCTCCGAGACTTTAGGCAGCTCCCATGGGGCGAGCCTCGAAGAACAGGGGGCCGATCGGGCTATTGCGGGCAGGTCCAAGGACTGCCCGATCCGCTGGCGAGCGTAAGGCCCCCTGTTCACTCGCCCCATGGCAGCTACCGCCCAAAGTCTCTGCGGCGGCGACGTGCCCACGTGCGCCGCTCACCAGCGGAAACGCCCCTCACGCCGCACCACCATCGCCATCTGCGTGCGACTCCAGGAGCTGAGCGAGCCGCTCCACTGCACCAGGCCAACCCGCGAATCGGACGACCCCGCGCCCGTCGTCGTACGTCGAGCCGACGGCCCGTAGCTCTGACAGCTCGAAGCCCGCACTCAGAAACGCGCGGTTGAGCCGGTCGGCACTCTCCCTCGCGTCCCGCCAACCGGCGAGATAGTCGACACCAGACACCCAGAGCCCGAAGTCCGTGCACGTCGCGTCGAGCCCGTCACCGATCCATTCATCACTCGTGCCAGTCACCGCGTCACTCCCGCTCTGGTAACAGATCGTCAACTGTCTTTGGCCCAGGGCGGATGCACAGCACAGCGACCCCGGTACCATCAGGCACCGGGGATCGCTGTGTCCCCTCCCGGACCACCCCGGTTGCTGCCAGGCGCGGGGGTGGTCCGGTCTCGGTATGAGGTTGTGAGGCGTGGCCCCTGGGGCCGGGTGGGGATCCCGGCGGACAGTCCCGAGGAGCCACGCCCCGATCACAGGAGGATCTGCCCTCCGGCCCCTGACTGCCGCCCCATCAGCACGGATGGATCACAGGAGCGGCAGCCGGGAGATCATCAGGACGAGCCGAGTCGAACCCCGTCGTCAAGATCGAAGCGGCACCAGACCGTCTTGCCTCCGCCTTGTTTCGGTGTCCACCACACCGCGGCCGCCATCCGCTGAGTGAGTATCAGTCCACGGCCGCTGTCGGCCAGGACCGCCTCTGAGAACTCCGTCATTAACTCCGGCGAGTAGAAGTCGCCCATGGGCAGCAGCGGGGGTGTCGAGTCCTCATCCGCAACCCCGATGAACAGCCACTTCGGGTAGAGCTTGAAGGTCACATCGATGCGCCGAGTGCCGCCGGCATGGGCGCGGCGGTGGTCCGGCACCACGTGGTTCACGACGTTGCCGACCAGTTCCGACACGGCCAGCCGTGCGTCATACATGACGTCGTCCGGAACCACACCGCGAAGGAACACGGACGTCGTGTCCCGCGCGACGCGCCCCGTGCTGCTGCACTCGGCGAAGACCGTCAGCGTCAGGAAGTGCCCGGAGGACGGATCCGGCACCACGAACCAATGGGCGTACGCGTCTAACTCGCTGGCCAGGTCTTCCGGCCGCCGTGCTCTCCTCGCGCCCATGACACAGATCACCGACCCTGATCACGTCCGCCGAGGCTCTCCCGGCAGGGTGACCCAAGGGTGCACGCGATGTCCCAGCCGTCGCTCCCCCCACTTGGGGACCCCCCTCTTGGGGACCCCCGGGCCAATCGGGCACTCCCTGAGACCACTTGGGCCCCTCCGCTCGGGAAAGCCCCTGGGTAGACTCGCCAGAAGGACAGGGCACGAAGGTCGAAAGAGAACAACGAACCAGTAGAGACGTTTGGTCAATCACGATGGGGAAGTGAGATGACCGCAGCCGCACCGACACCGGCCGCTCTGCCGCCTCACGTTCTGGAACGCGCAGACGTGCGGTCGGCGATCGCCAACCACGACTTCGGCGAGGTCTTCAGACTCGCCAAGATCCACGGAAACGTCAGCTACGCCAAGATCTCCGAAGCCGTCGGCTACAAGCGCAAGCACATCGGCAAGATGGCCCGACCCGAGACCGACGGTACGGGCGTCCGCCCGCGCATCACGCAGTTCCACAAGGTCCTGGAAGTCGTGGACGGCCTACGCATCCCCGGCCACCTCGCAGGACTCTCCCCACGCCCATGGGAGCTGGAACAGTCCGCCAAGACCACCCAGCCGGACGACCCGAGCACCCTGATCGCACAGGGCGGGGCAGGCATATGGGACATCGCCGAGATGCTGCGCCGCACCGAGATGTCCAGCATCAACAGCGCCGCCCTGGAGTCGATCGAAGAAGGCATCGACCAACTCGCCCGCGCCTACCCCTACGTCAACGCCGACTACCTTCACGAGCGCACCCGCAACGGACTGAACTACGTCACCAAGCAGCTCGAAGGCCGAGTGACCCTGCGCCAGCACCGGGAACTACTCGTCGACGCCGGATGGTTGTTCCTGCTGAACGCGTGCGTCCAGTACGACCGAGGCCAGCGCGAGGCCGCCAACCTCAGCAAGGTCGCCGCACTCCGGATCGGCGAGGAAGCCGGGCACGGCGAGATCAAGGCGTGGGCCTGGGAGATCGAAGCCTGGTTCGCTCTTACCCAGAGCCGTTGGCAGGACATGCTCAACGCCGTCGAGGCCGGACACATGGCCGACCAGACACACTCCGTCGGCGTCCAGCTCTATGCCCACAAGGCTCGCGCCGCCGCCCGCATGGGAGACGCCCTGCCTGGTCCGCGACTCCCTCGACGCCGGCCGCGCCCGCCTGGACCGACTTCCCAGGCCCGACCATCCCGAACACCACTTCATCATTGACCCCGACAAGTGGGACTTCTACGAGATGGACGCCTACCGTCTCCTCGGAGACGACGAGCGCGCCGCCGCCCACGCCCGATCGGTCATCCGCATCAGCACCGGCCCTGACGGAACCGAGATCTCCCCCATGCGCGCTGCCGAAGCCCGCCTCACACTCGGAGTCGCCGCCGCCCGCATGGGCGAGATCGAAGAAGCCATCGGCATGGGCACCACAGCTCTGGAAGCCGACCGCAAGTCCCTCCCGTCCCTGCTTTTAGTCGCCGATGAGTTGGACAAGGAACTACGCGCCAGGTATCCGCGCGAAGCCGCCACGCGTGACTTCCACGAGCAGGTCATGACCATCAAGCGAGGTGCCGCCAGGCCCGAGCTCCCGTTCTAACCACGCCCCAAAGCCAGGGCCCGGCTCGGGAGTCCCGGAGCAAGCCGACGGCGTAGACGGGCGAGGATCTGAAGCGCCGCAGCCAGTGCGGCAGCCACCGCTTCTTCGCTCGTCCTCGTCGCGGAAGCCCTGCTGGGGCAACCTACTCAGCCGCTACCCCTACCGTGTAATTTAGCTGGGGCGCATGCGCGAAAAGGAGATAGTCGTTGGGGCGGATGACTGGAATTTGGCAATTTTATCGTATAGATCAGAAAGCAGTTCTTCATTCTCCTTGCCAGCCGCCCAATCCAAGATCTTCACTGCAAAGTCGATACTGGGCTCCGCGTAATCGAGAAGGAATCCATGAATAATCGGCTCCACATTTCCCTCGCCCGCAGCCTCTACCTCTCTTAGCAAAGACAAACGGCGCTCCACATCTGCAGCATCCGCAGGAGGCGCAGCAAGTATAGCGGCCAACCCGATGGTTAGCTTGAGATCATCCATAGGATCTGGCCTTTCGGCCAATTCCTCCCAAGCGCGCACTATCTTGCGCCGCACGTCGCCATCAAAGCTGCTACGCCCTGCCTGTGAAACGATCAGCTTTCCGAGGCCCACTCGCTCAAAGTCATCTGCCCAGTAGCGCACCACTTCTTGATCAAGGGGAGGAACCCACGCCCGGCCGATCTTGTAGGATCTACCGACCACATCGATCAGGTCAAACCAACTCGGGTGCCACGGTATTGAGTCGAGCCATCCAAATGCGACTCCAGCGTCGCACTGTGCGAGCTCCACTAGCTTCCGCACTTGCGCAACAGTAATCGTGTCGCGCAAGGCGCCAGTTGGATCTACCACCGTGCGAAGCACACGGCTTGCCATCCGTGATCCTTCGTTATGATGAGACCGCTCGCAGCAGATAGCCACGATCTCATCTACGGAGTTGACGAGGGCTCCCTTAGATCGACGTATCGCGGTTGTGCGCCCATACACGAATCGGGCCGGGCGTATGGGGAGAAACGGCGCGCGGCTTCGGAGCCAATCCTCGAATCCGCACTTTAGGGAAGTCGCATCCATGCCCGTCCACGACTCTTCGACCGTTAGCCAGTCGTCGAAGTCACCGACATGTCCCTGCCCGATATCGCTGAGCGAGATGGATCCCTCGTGTACACCGGCCAAGGCGTAGTAGAAGATCCAAGGGAAATGGAAAGCGATTCGTTTTACGTAATCAGCATGAGGCAGGGAAGCCCGGACAGCGAGAGAAAGGGATTCCCGGTTGGGCATGCAACAAAAGTTGGCTACCGCTGCAACCCAGTGGTTCTGGGGAAAGCCTGCTTCGTTCAGTTGGCGGAAACCATCGAACCCCTTATTGAGTGACGAGAGATTCACCCTTACATTCCGCTCGTCACCCCGGCGGTCAAACAAGGGTATTTCAACGACACCCTTTCGATTCAAGCGGCCGGAAAAAAGCTGACAAAAAACTCCGAACCACGAAGGAGCTGAAAACTCATCGCTGGGTGCGAGTAGATACGTAGTCGACACCGTAAGACGACTCGCAACGCGGGTGATTTGAGACGAGGACTCTTCGAGTTCCATAACGTCAGCCATGGACTGCACCAGTGATGGAACCGAATACTCAATCCCAGTCATCAAAGATTGCAGCTTGTAATTAACATCCGCGCTAGAGCTCAGGTCCCGTAGTACATGCGCGGCCCAAGTGTCTCCGTGATCGGCTCGCACTCCCACAAACTGGAGCGCGGAGCCTCCGAGAGGCTTTCCAGCCCTCAACTCGGATTCGATACAGTCCCGCACGATTGCTTTTCCGCGATCATTTATACAAGATGCAAACATGGCGACATGTTCACCCGGAGGAAGTAGAAAGAGCTTCAAAGCTTCCTCTACTAGAGTCACCTCGTAGCGCGGTGCCCGAACCATGCCGTCATTTAGGATTTCGACGGCTAGACGGGAACCCATGAAGGTGCGACGCTGGAGATTCCCGAAGGTATCTGAGTGAGTATTGAGCTCGGAAACAAGCATGACCACTGTATCTCTGAGCGTACGCCGATTGGCGAAAATATTACCCAGGGCAAACAGCAGGACATTCCGCCAGTGAGAGTTCAGAGACATAGCACGGAGTCGATCTGAAATCTGCTCTTCAGTGCACTTTAGCAGCGCGTCCGCAGCCCAGAACTCTTGAAGGGAGCGAATTTCAAAACTCACTTCCCCTTCGCGTGTGGGGACGAGGAAAACAAGCCTCTCGGTCGCGGACCTACTGATGGTGGCAGCTAGTTGCGAGAGTTCTTCTCCATCATGTCCTTCTTCTCTCAATCTCTCGATAATGATCTCATTGAGCTCGGACAGCATGAGTCGAGATTCAGTCTCTCCTGACCTTTCGCTCCTCTCTTGCAGTAGTAGACCAACATCAGCATGGATGGAGTTGATATCCGACCAGTGGTCTCGCAGAAGATTGGTTGCTGCCCCCTCTTTCTCAAGTTCGCGTTCATAGATAACGCGATAGTACTCGGCGAAGAGCGTGTACCGGTCCTTTGGAGCCTTACCTACTCGATCCAGCAGGACCGCCATGATTGTCACTTGGAGAGGTGTGCCCATAAGGTGGGCCGTCGACGTCTCAGCCCCAGCTTGCTGCAGCCGGCGCATCAGCCTACCTACCTTGTCACTGCCTGCACCGTGACGAGCAATTGCCAGTTTATGACCGTACGAAAGAGCATGGTTCGTCTCAAGCGGCAGAAGTGTAAAATGTTGAAAATTATCTGGCGAGAATTCATCTGTGTAGCCCTGCGGGCGTGTGGTCGCAATGATGACTAGATCGGCACCTGACTCATCTGCCTCAATTTGAAAATCATTAATACGGTCTATTATCTCACCTCTGTTGCTGCTACCCGGAACCTCATCAAGGCCATCAAGGATCAGAAGCCATGGAAATTCGCGCAACCAGTCCCGCATGTGTCGAGAAGAAACGTTGGCAGTGGAGCCTTCGCTCACCCTGATCGCAATATAGTCGAGCACACTACTGCATCGCCCTTGAGCCAGCTCGTCGGCGAATCGGGTCAACGGGATTTTGAAAGGCCAGCGGCGAGCCCTTGGTACTAGCTCTTCTTTTTCTGCCTGTCCGGTGATCTTAGCTACTGCGGTTTTTACGTCCGCGTTCCTCATGGACGGTGTATCCCGTACCAAGTAGGCACGGTAGAGTTGGCACATGAACTGACTTACGGTGCTCTTCCCCTGGCCTGGTCCACCGACAAGAACGAATTTGCTCGGGATTGACTCAGTGTCGTTGTCCGTCCACCTGCTATTAGCATGGTTGACGTCACAGGCAGAAATTAGAGTCTCCAAACAGCGCGCCTTGAATGTATGCCGATGTTCGCCGGAGAGCCCGATAGGTAGATCCACAAAGACATCAGCAAGGGGAGTTGTTCGGTCATCTGCCGCTCCGGCCTGATCAAGGCTCGCATACCTGTCTTTCAGTAGCTGACGAGCCAAGAAATTCCGAATTGCAGTGCCAACTTCGATTTTTTCTTGCTGTAGATTTTCATAGAGAGCCGACAAAATGTCGCCAGGTAGAATCCAGGCGGAGTAGGCCGTGCGAATGCCGGTGTGCTTTTCCAGGAAGCGACAGATATTTTCCGAATGCCAAACAGCCCAACCCTTAACTCCCAGCCGGGCGCATTGCGTCTCCATTTCCTTTGTTACTCTGTCGATGCCGCCGGTGCCAGGTGTAGCAGACAGAGAGACATTGCTGGCAAAGATGACATAATCGGGCCTCGGTGAGCGCTTCTCTGATTGTCGCCACTCCGAAAACTCGGTGCGGATCTGCTGGATCAGCCAAGTTGCCTCTTCCCTGGGGGCAGCAGGCACCTCCTTGTACTTAGCCTGGAGGACGCCGTATCCATCCCATATTTGCTCGCCCGCCGGGCCTTTCACTTCGCCTTCGAATGTCGCTTCACGTCCCCCGTCCGGCCCCGCGCCAAACATAGTCACAAACGGCCCGATCTCCGCCAAAGCGATGGATTGAATCAGGTTTTCGAATTCGCGGGGCCCCAAGCGGGAGAGATCAAAGCGCATCTACCCAGTGTGGTGCAGCGAGGCTGTATCCGCTGGCGGAATAGAAAGATCCGGTTGTGGCCGCTACTCAGGTCATTGGGTGTCGTGACGCTGGCCGTGGCGGGTGCGCCAACCAGCGGCGTGCTGAGTCGGGTGAGCCAATCCATGCCCGCCCCATCTGCGTGTCCCACGCTTCTGGCTGTCCGGTTAGGACCCTGCCAGACTCTATCCTTCAGGCTCTACGTTCTGGGGGGGGACGGGACGAGCGAGCTATTCGTAGAGTTGGCTCACTCGGGGCGCCGGATGTGCGCTGTAGGCTGCCGAACCGTTGCTGGCCGCCTGGATACCTAGTTCTGGCTGGGAGCAGGCGCGATGCCTGCCGGCAGGAGGCCCCAGTCTGTCCAGCCCGCAGTACCCGTTCGGGTTTTTGCTGTCCGAAAGGTACTGCTGTTGGTGCAGCTCAGCCCTGTAGAAGTCACTACGTTCCCCCGTCGGCAGGCAGCAGCCACCCCGACAGCGCAAGCAGTCGTAGACAGCCGCCTCGGGAACACGAGCCCCTCAGACCCACTCCACCTCGGAGTGGATCCTCGAAGAGCCTCCAGGGGACGGCAGTGGCGTTCTCGGCGCATCCTGCGTGGTCCCCTGCCGCTTGCCGTGAGCGCCGAGCGCGTTCAGCACGGCGGTCCTGTCTTCCTCACTGCTGTCCGCCAGGACGTCAACGATCCGCCGCAACGCCTCACTCACGTCAGTGAGCATGTCCGCTGGTCGCAGCGTCCTTCTTGACCGTCAGCGGCAGCAGCTTCTTCCCGCTGTTACTTACTTGTGGCCAAGTATCCATCTGCGGGCACACCCCGCAGTCGAAGCAGGGTGTCCAGCGGCAGTCCTCGACCTCCGTTTCGTCGAGGGCGTCCTGCCAGTCCTCCCAGAGCCAGTCCTTGTCGAGGCCCGAGTCGAGGTGGTCCCAGGGCAGGACCTCCTCGTAGGTGCGCTCGCGGGTGGTGTACCAGTCGACGTCGACGCCGAACGGGGCGAGGGCCTTGTCGGCGCAGGCCATCCAGCGGTCGTAGGAGAAGTGCTCGCGCCAGCCGTCGAAGCGGCCGCCGTCCTCGTAGACCGCGCGGATCACCGCGCCGATGCGGCGGTCGCCGCGGGAGAGCAGGCCCTCGATGATGCCGGGCTTGCCGTCGTGGTAGCGGAAGCCGATCGAGCGGCCGTACTTCTTGTCGCCGCGGATCTTGTCCCGCAGTTTCCCGAGGCGGGCGTCCGTCTCCTCGGCCGACAGTTGTGGCGCCCACTGGAAGGGGGTGTGCGGCTTGGGGACGAAGCCGCCGATCGAGACCGTGCAGCGGATGTCGTTGGAGCCGGAGACCTCGCGGCCCTTCTGGATGACATGGGTCGCCATGTCGGCGATCTGGAGGACGTCCTCGTCGGTCTCCGTGGGCAGGCCACACATGAAGTACAGCTTGACCTGGCGCCAGCCGTTGCCGTAGGCCGTCGCCACCGTACGAATGAGGTCCTCCTCCGAGACCATCTTGTTGATGACCTTGCGGATGCGTTCCGAGCCGCCCTCCGGGGCGAAGGTGAGGCCCGAGCGGCGGCCGTTGCGGGTCAGCTCGTTCGCCAGGTCGATGTTGAAGGCGTCCACGCGGGTGGAGGGCAGGGACAGGCCGATCTTGTCGTCCTCGTAGCGGTCGGCCAGGCCCCGCGCGATGTCGCCGATCTCGGAGTGGTCGGCCGACGACAGCGACAGCAGGCCGACCTCCTCGAAGCCGGTCGCCTTCAGGCCCTTGTCGACCATCTCGCCGATGCCGGTGATGGAGCGCTCGCGCACCGGGCGGGTGATCATGCCCGCCTGGCAGAAGCGGCAGCCGCGCGTGCAGCCGCGGAAGATCTCCACCGACATGCGCTCGTGGACCGTCTCCGCGAGCGGCACCAGCGGCTGCTTGGGGTAGGGCCACTCGTCGAGGTCCATCACCGTGTGCTTGGAGACGCGCCACGGGACGCCTGACTTGTTGGGGACCACTCGGGCGATCCGGCCGTCGGGGAGGTATTCGACGTCGTAGAACGCTGGGACGTACACCCCGCCGGTCTTCGCGAGGCGGAAGAGGACCTCTTCGCGGCCGCCGGGGCGGCCCTCGGCCTTCCATGCGCGGATGATCCGGGTCATGTCGAGCACGGCCTGCTCGCCGTCGCCGATGACGGCCGCGTCGATGAAGTCGGCGATCGGCTCCGGGTTGAAGGCCGCGTGGCCGCCTGCCAGCACGATCGGGTCGTCGATCGTGCGCTCGCGCGACTCCAGCGGGATGCCGGCCAGTTCCAGGGCGGTGAGCATGTTCGTGTAGCCCAGCTCCGTGGAGAAGGACAGGCCGAACACGTCGAAGGCGCGGACCGGGCGGTGGCCGTCCACCGTGAACTGCGGCACGCCGTGCTCGCGCATCAGCGCCTCCAGGTCCGGCCACACGCTGTAGGTGCGCTCGGCGAGGACGCCGTCCTGTTCGTTGAGCACCTCGTAGAGGATCATGACGCCCTGGTTGGGCAGGCCGACCTCGTACGCGTCCGGGTACATGAGCGCCCAGCGGACGTCACAGGACTCCCACGGCTTGACCGTGGAGTTGAGCTCTCCGCCGACGTACTGGATCGGCTTCTGCACATGCGGGAGCAGAGCTTCGAGCTGTGGGAAGACGGATTCCGTGGCCTCGGCGGCTTCGGCAGGCATCTCGCGAACCTTCGTGAGCTGACAGACAGGGGTGACCATCAAGCCTAACCCGCTCGATGGCCTCCCTCGTACGCTCAGCCGGGCGCCCAAGCGACGGCCGCCCGCCAGGCTTCGTCAGCCAGGCGCCCAAGATGACGGCCAGGCTTCGTCAGCCGGGTGCCCGGGTGGCGGCCGCCTGCCAGGCTTCGGGCAGCTCGGCCTCCACCGCCGCCGCCCGTTGCTCCTCGCGCCCGTACAGCACCCCGTAGGTGAACGCGTTCTCGCCCGCCGCGTGTGCGACGGGGGACAGTTCGCGCAGCGCCTGGCGGGCCATGACGCTGTCCTGGTGGTCGCCGAGCAGGGTCTGCAGGGACTTCATGGCCTTGGTGAGGTCGGCGGCCGGGTCGCCGAGCGCCGGGGTGGCCGCCTCCGCCGCGTACCGGGTCCGCTTGGACTTCTTGCGGGCCTCGTGCAGCGCCACATCGCGGTCGTGGCCGGGCGGGAGGCCGATCGCCTGCTCGATCAGCGCCGAGACCTTGGCGAACTCCTTGCGTACGGCCTTGGCGATCGCCTTCTTCGGTTTCCCGGCCGCGGCCGGCCGCAGCGGGGGGTCGGTGATCAGGGCGTCGAGGGTGTCGAGCAGGGTCAGATAGCGCTCGGAGTCCAGGACGTCGGCGAGCCGACGGCGCGAGCCGCCGCGACGGACGTTCGCCCAGGTGCGCAGCCGGGCGCGGACGGGGCCGGAGACCAGGGTGCGGGACAGTTCGCCGAGGCCCGCGGTGAGGCGTTCGGTGAGCACCTCGCGGTCGCGGTCCACGCCCAGCTCGGCCGCGAGCCACTTCAGCTCGTCGCCGACGGGGTCGGTGACGGTGCGGTCGAGGACCGTGCCGTAGGAGCGGAAGGCGCTGCGCATCCGGCGGGTGGCGACCCGCATGCGGTGCACGGAGTCGTATTCGTCGCGTCGTACGGCCGGGTCCAGTTCGACGATCGCGTCGCGCTGGGCGCGGACGTAGGCGAGTACATGGTCGCCGGCGGTGACGGGTTCGGCGGGTGCCGCGGGCCGCTCGGGGCGGCCCGTGCCGTCCGGCGGGGCGGTCTCGGCGAGGGCGCGGGCCAGCTTGGAGGGCGACGCGGACGGTCGTACGCCCGCCTTGCGCAGCCGCTTGTCCACCTTGTCGAGGAAGCCCGGGTCGGCTCCTTCGGCGAGTTCCACCTCGATCTCGGTCCACTGGGCGGTGCCGCCGTCGCCGGTGAGCCGTTCGGCGGTGACGGCGTCCACGCTGACCTCGGCGAGCAGTCTTCCGTCGGCGTCGACGAGGTGGCGCAGGTCGCGGGCGGAGCGCAGCCGGATCAGGGGGAGCAGCGCGGCGTCCCGGATCCGGGAGCGGGTCAGGGCGGCGAGGGTGCGCGGGACGCGGTCGGAGAGCGGGGCCCGGATCTCGTCGCGGACGCCGGGAGAGACGGGGAGTTTGAGGTGCCAGCCGGCGTCGGTGCCGCCGGTGCGGCGGCGCAGGGTGACGGCGTGGGCGGCCAGGCGCTCGTCGGCGGTGTCGTAGTAGGTGGCGTCGAGTTCCACGACGCCGCGGTCCAGGACGTTCGCCACCGCGCCGATGCCGGTCAGGTCGGGCAGGCCGCTCTCGTCGGATTCGTACTTGCGCTCGATCTCGCGTTTCGCATCCGCCATGAATTGAATCTAATGGCAGCCGGGCCGGTACGGCAGGGTCAGGTCGAGGTGAATGGCGGGAAAACTCCCGCCATCACCCGAGTGAACCGTATTGGCCGGCCTTCAGACCGTGTTGGTCGGCGTTCAGGCGGACATCGGGCGCTGTACCCGGATCGACTGCAACAGGCCCACCGCCACCCACACCGCGAACATCGATGTGCCGCCGTACGAGACGAACGGCAGGGGCAGGCCGGTGACCGGCATGATGCCGAGGGTCATGCCGATGTTCTCGAAGGACTGGAAGGCGAACCAGGCGACGATCCCGGCGGCGACGATGGTGCCGTACAGCTCGGTCGTCTCGCGGGCGATCCGGCAGGCCCGCCACAGGACCACGCCGAGCAGGACGATGATCAGGCCCGCGCCGAGAAAGCCCAGCTCCTCGCCGGCGACCGTGAAGACGAAGTCCGTCTGCTGTTCCGGGACGAACTGGCCGGTGGTCTGCGAGCCGTGGAACAGCCCGGCGCCGGTGAGTCCGCCCGAGCCGATGGCGATGCGGGCCTGGTTGGTGTTGTAGCCGACGCCGGCCGGGTCGAGGCTCGGGTTGGCGAAGGCGGCGAACCGGTTGATCTGGTACTCGTCCAGGATGTGCAGCTGCCACACGGCGACCGCGCCGAGGGCGCCCGCGGCGAGCAGGCCGAAGATCCAGCGGTTGGAGGAGCCGGAGGCGAGCAGCACGCCCAGGACGATGATGACCATGACCATGACCGAGCCGAGGTCGGGCATGAGCAGCACGACCATGATCGGTACGGCGGCCAGCCCCAGGGCCTGTAGGACGGTGCGGTGGTCGGGGTGCTTCTTGTCGCCCGCGTCGACCCGGGCGGCGAGCAGCATCGCCATGCCCAGGATGATCGTGATCTTGACGAACTCGGACGGCTGGAGCGAGAAGCCGCCGCCGAGCACGATCCACGAGTGGGCGCCGTTGACCGTGGAGCCGAGCGGGGTGAGCACCAGCAGCACGCCGAGGAGCGAGAGGCCGTAGAGGATCGGTACGGCGTTGCGCAGGGCGCGGTGGCCGAGCCAGACGGTGCCGATCATCAGGGCCAGCCCGATGCCGGTGTTCATGAGATGGCGGATGAGGAAGTAGTACTGGTCGCCCTGGTTGATCTCGGTGCGGTTGCGGGTCGCGGAGTAGACCAGCAGGGAGCCCAGCAGGGACAGGGCGAGGCAGGCGAGCAGTATCGGCCAGTCGAGTCGGCGGACCATCGAGTCGCGGGCGAAGACGCGGGTCCAGCCGGCCCGCTCGGGCCCGTACCCGGAGACGGAGAAGCTGTTCACGCCGGTCATGTGAGCATCCTCCGGCCGCCGCGGCGGCGTGGCCGTCTGCGGGTGTTGCTGTTGCCCGTGCCGGGCGGGGCGGTCGCCGCGGGCGGTGTGCCGTCCGCGGGCGCCGACGGCGACGGGGAGGTCAGCACGTCCTTGACCGGGTCGTCGGAGATCTTCGGGGAGGTGATCGTGCCGTCCGTGCGCACCTTCGGCAGGCTCTTCTCCGGGGTGGGCAGCAGTGCCTTCTTGTTGTCGATGGAGCCGTCCGCCTGGACGCCGTACAGCGCGTTGTAGATATTGCGCACGGCCTCACCGGAGGCACCGGAACCCGTACCGGCCTGGGCGATGGTCATGATGACCGTGTAGTCCTTGGAGTACGTGGCGAGCCAGGACGTGGTCTGCTTGCCGTAGACCTCGGCGGTACCGGTCTTGGCGTGCAGCGGGATCTTGTTCTGCGGCCAGCCGCCGAACTTCCAGGCGGCGGTACCGCGGGTGACCACGCCCGCGAGGGCGTCGTCCATGCCCTTGAGCGCGGCCTGGTCGATCGGTAGTTTGCCGTGCGCCTTGGGCTTGATCTCCTGGACGGACTTGCCGTCGGGGCTGATGATCGCCTTGCCGATGGTCGGCGTGTACATGGTGCCGCCATTGGCGAGGGCGCCGTAGATCACGGCCTCCTGGATCGGGGTGACGAGCGTGTCGCCCTGCCCGATGGAGTAGTTGATCTCGTCACCGGCGCGCATCTGGTTGCCTTCGAGGCAGTTCTCGTAGGCGATCTTCTCGACGTACGAGCCGTCCTTCTTGCCGCTCTTGCACCAGGCGTCCTTGTTGGCCTCCCAGTACGACTGCTTCCACTTGCGGTCGGGGACCCGGCCGGTGACCTCGTTGGGCAGGTCGACGCCGGTCTCCTTGCCGAGGCCGAACTGGTGGGCGGCCTTGAAGAAGTAGTCCTTGGGCCGGTCCTTCTTCGGGTTGATGCCGCCGTCCTTCTTCCACTCGTTGTGGGCGAGGCCGTAGAAGACGGTGTCGCAGGAGACCTCCAGCGCCCGGCCGAGCGAGATGGGGCCGAAGTTCTCGCCCTCGAAGTTCTTGAAGACCTGGTTGCCGACGGTGTACGAACTGGTGCACGGGTAGCCGCCGTTCCAGGTGTATCCGGCCTCGACCGCGGCGGCCGTGGAGACCACCTTGAAGGTCGAACCGGGCGCGGACTGACCCTGTATGGCCCGGTTGAGCAGCGGGTAGTCGGAGTCCTTCCCGGTGAGCGCCTTGTAGTCCTTGGCGGAGATGCCGCCGACCCACACGTTCGGGTCGTAGGTCGGCGCGGAGGCCATGGCGACGATCCGGCCGGTCTTCGCTTCCATGACGACGACGGCGCCGGAGTCCGCCTTGTAGTTCTCGCCGGTGATGTCGTCGAACTGCTGGCGGGCCGTCTTCATCGCCTTGTCCAGCTCGAACTCGGCGACGCGCTGCACCCGGGAGTCGACGCTGGTGACCAGGTTGGCACCGGGTTCGGCGGCGTCGGACTCGGCCTGGCCGATGACCCGGCCGAGGTTGTCGACCTCATAGCGGGTGACACCGGCCTTGCCGCGCAACTCCTTGTCGTACTGGCGCTCCAGACCGCTGCGGCCGACCATGTCGGAGCGCAGATACGGCGAGTCGCTGTCCTTGGCCTGCTGGATCTCGTCGTCGGTGACCGGTGAGAGATAGCCGAGCACCTGGGCGGTGTTGGCCTTGCCGGGGCCGGGGTAGCGGCGCACGGCCTCCGGCTCGGCGGTGATGCCGGGGAAGTCCTCGGAGCGCTCGCGGATCTGCAGGGCCTGCTTGGGCGTGGCCTCGTCGGTGATCGGGATCGGCTGGTACGGCGAGCCGTTCCAGCACGGCTGCGGGGTCTTGGCGTCGCACAGCCGGACCTTCTGCGTGACCTCCTCGGGGGACATGCCGAGCACGCCGGCCAGCTTGGTGAGGACCGCCTTGCCGTCGTCCTTCTGCTTGAGCAGTTCGGTACGGGAGGCGGAGACCACCAGGCGGGTCTCGTTGTCGGCGAGCGGCACGCCGCGCGCGTCCAGGATCGCGCCGCGCACGGCGGGCGCCACGACCTGCTGGACGTGGTTGCCGGACGCCTCCTTCTGGTAGGCGGCGCCCTCACGGATCTGGAGGTACCACAGTCGGCCGCCGAGGGTGCCGAGCAGGGAGAGGACGAGGATCTGGATGACGACGAGCCGGATCTGAACCCGCGGGGTCCGCCCGGTCTCCGGAATATTAGTCATGGGCGAAGCCCATTCGGCTGAGGGTGGTGGTGGGCGACGGGTGGGAATTAGTCATGGGCGAAGCCCATTCGGATGAGGGCGGTGGTGGGCGACGGGTGGGCATTGGTCACTGCTGTTGCCCCCTCTCAGTGGTGCCTGTGTCATATCCGATGAAGCTGTGTGCCCGTCTGAAACTGTGTGCGCCCGTCCCGAACTGCCGTGTCGTCACAGCCGCTTGACCCCCTTGATGCGGCCGACGCGCGCGGCGCGGACGCGGGCCTTGGTCTTCAGACCGCCGAGGCCGCCGCGCCTACCGCCGATGCGCAGCCCGGTGCCGGAGGAGAGCCAGCCGGAGGAGATGTCGGTGCCCTTGGCCACGGAACCGGTCTCGGCGAGCGGGTCGCCCTCGACACGGCGGACGAGGGCCATGATCCCGGGCACCACGAACGGCGCCAGCAGCAGGTCGTACAGGGCGGCGGTGAACAGCAGGCCGCCGAGGCCGACATGGCGGGCGGCGGTGTCGCCGACGAGGGCGCCGACGCCCGCGTACAGCAGGGTCGAACCGATCGCGGCGGCGACCACCACGAGCATGGAACCGGTGGCCGACTTGAGCCGGCCGTAGTCGGGCTTGGCGAGCCCGGCGAGGTAGCCGATGACGCACAGCACCAGGGCGTAACGGCCGGCGGCGTGGTCGGCGGGCGGCGCGAGATCGGCGAGCAGGCCGGCGCCGAAGCCGACGAGGGCGCCGCCGACATGGCCGTACACCAGGGCCAGGCCGAGGACGGTGAGCAGCAGCAGATCGGGGACGGCGCCCGGCAGGTGCAGCCGGGCGAGGACGCTCACCTGGAGCACCAGGGCGATGACGACCAAGGCGGTGGAGAGCAGGATCCGGTTGACGCGCATGGGGGATTCAGCTCCTACTGCTGCTGATCGGTCGTGTCGGTCTGCGGCTGATCGGTCGTGTCGGTCTGCGGCTGATCGGTGCCGTCGCTCTGCGGCTGATAGGAGCCGTCGCTCTGCTGCTGATCCATGGTGCCGGCCGCGTTCGTGGACGGGGTGACCGTGACGGTCACCGTCGGGGTCGGGGTCGGCTTGGGCTTGGCCGGAAGCACCTCGTCGCGCGGGTCCTTCTTCGGGGCCTGGACGACGACGCCGACGACATCGAGCTTGGTGAAGCCGACGTACGGCGTGACGTACAGGGTGCGGGTCAGACCACCGTTGGAGGGGTCGACACGGGAGACGACGCCGACCGGCACGCCGGGCACGAAGGGCCGGTCGGCCTGCGACCCGAAGGTGACGAGCCGGTCCCCCTTCTTCACCTCCGCCTTGCCGTTGAGGAGTTCGACGCGCAGCGGGCGGTCGCCCTGCCCGGAGGCGAAGCCGAGTTCGTCGCTGCCCTCCAGGCGGGTGCCGACGGTGAAGTCGGGGTCGCTGGCGAGCAGCACGGTGGCGGTGTCGGGTCCGACGGTGGTGACCCGCCCGACGAGCCCGTCGCCGTTGAGGACGGTCATGTCGCGCTTGATGCCGTCGCCCGCGCCGACGTCGATGGTGATGGTCCAGGAGAAGCCCTGGGCCGCTCCTATGGCGATGACCTGGGCGCCCTTGATGCCGTACTGGCCCTCGCCTGCGATCTTCAGCATCTTGTCGAGTTGTTGGAGGCGGCTGCGGTTGCGGTCGTCGCTGCCGAGCTTCGCCTTGAGGGCCGCGTTCTCCTTCTCCAGCAGGGCGAGCCGGTCGTGGCGTTCGCCGGAGTCGCGGATGGCGGAGACCGCGTTGCCGACGGGATCGACCGCCGAGGACACCCCGTTCTCGATCGGGCCGAAGACCGTGGCGGCGGCCTGCCGGGCACCGTCGACCGGGGAGTTCCGGCCGCCGCGGATGTCCACCGTGATCAGCGCGAACGCGATGGCGATCAGCAGCACCAGGAGCAGCCGGCTCTCTTTCGTGTCCCTCACGTGCGGCGGCCGTGCCCTTCCTCATAGGAATTCGGGTGGCCCCCTCGGAGCGCGCACCCTAAGCGCAAACCCTGGGGGCCCATTTGCGGGAGTTTATGCCTCTATACCAGCGATCCGCCGTACGAGAGGGGCTCATCTCGTACGGCGGAATCGAAGCGTTGTGTCATCTGCGCGGCTGGGCGTCCAGAACCTGCTGGAGCGCCTCGAACTCCTCGACGCACTTGCCGGAGCCCAACGCCACGCTGTCCAGCGGATCCTCGGCGATGTGGATCGGCATGCCGGTCTCCCGGCGCAGCCGCTCGTCGAGGCCGCGCAGCAGGGCGCCGCCGCCGGTCAGCACGATTCCACGGTCCATGATGTCGCCGGACAGCTCCGGCGGACACTTGTCGAGGGTCGTCTTGACGGCGTCGACAATCGCGTTGACGGGCTCCTCGATCGCCTTGCGCACCTCGGCGGCGGAGATGACGACCGTCTTGGGCAGCCCGGAGACAAGGTCCCGGCCGCGGATCTCGGTGTGCTCGTCGGAGTCGAGGTCGTACGCCGAACCAATCGTGATCTTGATCTGTTCGGCCGTCCGCTCACCGAGGAGGAGGGAGTACTCCTTCTTGATGTGCTGGATGATCGCGTTGTCCAGTTCGTCGCCCGCGACGCGGATGGACTGGGCGGTGACGATACCGCCGAGCGAGATGACCGCGACCTCTGTGGTGCCGCCGCCGATGTCCACCACCATGTTGCCCGTGGCCTCGTGGACCGGCAGCCCGGAGCCGATGGCGGCGGCCATGGGCTCCTCGATGATGTGCACCTGGCGGGCGCCGGCCTGGGACGACGCCTCGATGACGGCGCGGCGCTCGACGCCGGTGATGCCGGAGGGCACACAGACGACGACACGCGGCCGGGCGAGATACCGCCGCTTGTGAATCTTCAGGATGAAGTAGCGGAGCATCCGCTCGGTGATCTCGAAGTCGGCGATGACACCGTCCTTCAGCGGGCGCACGGCCACGATGTTGCCCGGCGTCCGTCCGATCATCTTCTTCGCTTCGGCGCCGACCGCGAGGATGCCACCGGTGTTGGTGTTGATCGCGACCACGGACGGCTCGTTGAGTACGATCCCGCGACCCCTGACGTACACCAGCGTGTTGGCGGTCCCGAGGTCGACAGCCATGTCACGGCCGATGAACGACATTGAGTTCCCCATCAGGATTCGTCTGGCCTTCCTGGGAGCTTTTGAGTGCTGTTCAGGTTGGCGAAGTGGGTGCTGTGGCGTGAAGGCTTCCATCGTAGACGCGCCTGCACGAACACTGCGCGAGGGTCTTCGCCATTGTCATCATGTGCGCGGCCGCCTCGCTTGTGGAGACGGGCCAACGGAGGCACTCGTTCCCCCGATCGCCACGCATATGCCGAGCGGCGGCCGAAAATGTACCCCCCTCGCAGCTCAGCCGTACACTCCCGCTGACGCCCCCTCAGAAAAATCCGCAGAACATCCTCGCGCGACGACGAGGACAGACCGACAGACCCGCCGGCCGCCTTGGGCCCTTCCAGCGCTGAGTGGCGCCTCGCCCGGGCATCGGGCCGACGGGCGGGTCCGGCCGACCGGTGCGCGGTCGCGGCGGCCCGGGTCCGTCAAGGACCCGGAGCGGGCAACCGGCCACGCGCGCGGGGCCCGAAAGGCCCGCTCCCGTCCTCGGCGACACCCCCGCGGTCCGGCGCCTCGTGCCCGGAATGGGGCGGGGCAAGAGCGCCCAGCCGTGCCGCGCCGCGGGGTCAGACCCGGTTCGGGAAGAAGATCTTGATCTCGCGGTCGGCGGACTCCTCCGAGTCCGACGCGTGGATCAGGTTCTCGCGGACGATCACTCCGTAGTCGCCGCGGATCGAGCCGGGCGCCGCCGCGATCGGGTCGGTGGGACCCGCCAGGGCGCGCAGCCCCTCGATCACCCGCTCGCCCTCGACGATCAGCGCCACCACGGGACCGGACGCCATGAACTCGACCAACGGCTCGTAGAACGGCTTGCCCTGGTGCTCGCCGTAGTGCTGCTCCAGCGTGTCCTGGTCCAGGGTGCGCAGCTCCAGCGCGGTGATCCGCCAGCCGGCCTTCCGTTCGATACGGCTGATGATCTCGCCGGTCAGGCCGCGCCGGACGGCGTCGGGCTTGAGGAGGACGAGAGTGCGCTGAGACACGGAAGGCTCCTTCGTATTCGTACGGGCATATGCGGTGGGATGAGGTTACAGGGCGTGTCCAGGCCCTTGTTACGCAGCGTCAGCCCCGGCGGCCCCGGATCGCGCGGCCTGCGCCGCGAATCTCTCCTTCGCCTCGTCGATCTTCCGCCCGAAGTGCACGGACGCCCACCACAGCGCCGCGAACATCACGCCGAGGAAGAACATCGTCGGTACGACGAACCCGGAGGCGATCAGCGCGATCTGCAGCGCCCAGCCGAGCGCCACGCCGCCGGGCCGGGTCACCACGCCGCACAGCAGCACGCACAGGACCATCGCGATCCCGCTGACCGTCCACACCGTCGACGTCGTCAGGTCCGGGTCCTTCATCGCGACGAGCCCGGCGAAGCCGATGATGAAGAACTCGCCGATCAGGGTCGAGGAGCACAGCGTACGCATCGGTTTGTCAGCCCTTTCCGAGCAGCAGTCGAGCCTCGCCCACGGTGATGACCGAGCCCGTGACCAGCACGCCGCCGCCCGCGAACTCGCCCTCCTCCTCGGCCAGGGTGATCGCGGCCTCCAGGGCGTCCGGCAGCCGCGGCTCCACCTGGACCCGCTCCTCGCCGAACACCTCCACGGCGACCGCCGCCAGCTCGTCCGCATCCATCGCGCGGTGGCTGGAGTTCTGGGTGACGACGACCTCGGCGAAGATCGGCTCGAATGCCTCCAGCAGCCCGCGGACGTTCTTGTCGCCGCTCGCGCCCACCACGCCGATCAGCCGGCTGAAGTCGAACGCCTCCGCCACCGCCTCGGCCGTGGCCCGCGCGCCCGCCGGGTTGTGCGCCGCGTCCAGGACGACGGTCGGCGAGCGCCGTACGACCTCCAGCCGGCCCGGCGAGGAGACGGCCGCGAATGCCTTTCGGACGGTGTCGATGTCGAGCGGGTCGGATCGCTGCGCGCCGACGCCGAAGAACGCCTCCACCGCGGCCAGCGCGACGGCCGCGTTGTGCGCCTGGTGGGCGCCGTGGAGCGGAAGGTAGACCTCCGAGTACTCGCCGCCGAGCCCGCGCAGTGTCAGCTGCTGGCCGCCGACCGCGACCTGCCGGGCCAGCACGCCGAACTCCAGGCCCTCCCGGGCCACCGTCGCATCGACCTCCACGGCCTTCTTCAGCAGCACCTGAGCCGCGTCCACCGGCTGCTGCGCCATGATCACGCTCGCGCCCTGCTTGATGATCCCGGCCTTCTCGGCGGCGATCTCCGCGTGGGTGACGCCGAGCCGGTCGGTATGGTCCAGGTCGATGGGCGTGACCACGGCGACATCCCCGTCGATCACGTTCGTCGCGTCCCAGCTGCCGCCCATGCCGACCTCGACGACGGCCACGTCGACCGGCGCGTCCGCGAAGGCGGCGTATGCCATGCCGGTGAGCACCTCGAAGAAGGAGAGCCGGTACTCCTGCTGGGCGTCGACCATCTCGATGTACGGCTTGATGTCCTGGTACGTCTCGATGAACCGCTCGGCGGAGATCGGGGCGCCGTCCAGGCTGATCCGCTCGGTGATCGACTGGACGTGCGGCGAGGTGTAGCGGCCGGTGCGCAGCTCGAAGGCGCCGAGCAGCGCCTCGATCATGCGGGCCGTGGACGTCTTGCCGTTGGTTCCCGTGATGTGGATCGACGGATACGCCCGCTGCGGCTCGCCCAGCACGTCCACGAGCGCGGCGATCCGGGTGACGGAGGGCTCCAGCTTGGTCTCGCCCCAGCGGGTGGCCAGCTCCGCCTCGACCTCGCGCAGGGCCTTGTCGACCTCGGGGTCCGCCGGCCGCGCGGGCGCCTCGGCCTGGGCCGGGCCGCCCTGGGTGCGCAGGGTGCGGCTGCCGGCCTCGATCACCGCGAGGTCGGGGTCGCGGGTGGTCTCGGCCTCGATGATCTCGTCGAAACCGTCGAAACCGTTGAAGGGGTCGGGCCGGTCGTTCTCGTGCGGGACGTCGCTCACAGGGTCAGTCTACGGACGGGGGCGCTGCGCTGGCTTCGGCGGTTGGGGGTGGCTGGGCATGGCGTTCGGCCGCGGGCACGTTGTGGCTTGTCGCGCAGGTTCGGGGGGCTGGGCATAGCGTTCGGCCGCGGGTACGTCGTGGTTTCTCGCGCAGTTCCCCGCGCCCCCATCAGGGCGCTTGCAGCCGCCGAATGTGGCATTCGTGCCCGGCGCTTGCAGCGCAGGCTCGGGGGGGCTGGGCATGGCGTCCGGCCGCGGGCACGTCGTGGCTTGGCGCGCAGTTCCCCGCGCCCCCATCAGGGCGCTTGCAGCCGCCGAATGTGGCATTCGTGCCCGGCGCTTGCAGCGCAGGCTCGGGGGGGCTAGGCATGGCGTCCGGCCGCGGGCACGTTGTGGCTTGGCGTGCAGTTCCCCGCGTCCCCATCAGGGGGACCGCAGCCGCCGAACGTGGCTGGCCCCCGGGGGGCCGCTGGGCGGGGCCGGGGGCCTTCAGACTTCAGGGGGGTGAAGGGCGGTTCCTTATGGCTGCGGGAGGTTGGTCAGCTGGGACTGGATTCGGGTGATGTCCTCGTCCGCCTTGGTGAGGCGGGTGCGGATCTTCTCGACCACGTGGTCCGGGGCCTTGGCCAGGAACGCCTCGTTGCCCAGCTTGGCCTGGGCCTGCTGGCGTTCCTTCTCCGCGGCGGCCAGGTCCTTGGCGAGGCGCTTGCGCTCGGCGGCCACGTCGATCGTGCCGGACAGGTCCAGCGCGACCTCGGCGCCCGCGACCGGCAGGGTCGCCGTGGCCGTGAAGTCGTCGCCCTCCGGCTGGAGGCGGAGGAGCTGGCGGATCGCCGCCTCGTGCGGTGCCAGCGCCGTACTGTCCAGGGTCAGCCGGGCCGGGACCCGCTGGCCCGGCTGGAGGCCCTGGTCGGCGCGGAACCGGCGGACCTCGGTGATCACGGACTGGAGGGACTCGATCTCCCGCTCGGCGTCCGCGTCCCGGAAGCCGCCCGGTGTGTCGGCGCCGGGCACGGACACGGCCGTGGGCCAGTCGGCGATGACAACCGACTCGCCGCCGGTGAGGGTGGTCCACAGGGTCTCGGTGACGAACGGGACGACCGGGTGCAGCAGCCGGAGCGTGACGTCCAGGACCTCGCCGAGGACCCGCTTGCTGACCTCGGCCGGCTCGCCGCCCGCCTGGAAGGTGGTCTTGGACAGCTCGACGTACCAGTCGAAGACCTCGTCCCAGGCGAAGTGGAACAGCGCGTCGGAGAGCTTGGCGAACTGGAAGTCGTCGTAGTACGCGTCGACTTCGGCGACGACCGAGTTCAGGCGGGAGAGGATCCAGCGGTCCGTCGCGGACATCCGCGACGCGTCCGGCAGCGGGCCCTCGACGGTGGCGCCGTTCATCAGCGCGAAGCGCGTGGCGTTCCAGATCTTGTTGGCGAAGTTGCGCGAGCCCTGGACCCAGTCCTCGCCGATCGGCACGTCGACGCCGGGGTTGGCGCCGCGCGCGAGGGTGAAGCGGAGCGCGTCGGAGCCGTACTTGTCCATCCAGTCCAGCGGGTTGACCGCGTTGCCGAAGGACTTCGACATCTTCTTGCCGAACTGGTCGCGGACCATGCCGTGCAGGGCGATGGTGTGGAACGGCGGGGTGCCGTCCATCGCGTACAGGCCGAACATCATCATCCGGGCGACCCAGAAGAAGAGGATGTCGTAGCCGGTGACCAGGACGGAGTTCGGGTAGAACTTCGCGAGCGATTCGGTCTGTTCGGGCCAGCCCAGCGTGGAGAACGGCCACAGGCCGGAGGAGAACCAGGTGTCGAGGACGTCCGTGTCCTGCGTCCAGCCCTCACCGGTGGGCGGCTGCTCGTCGGGGCCGACGCAGACGACCTCGCCGTCCGGGCCGTACCAGACCGGGATCCGGTGGCCCCACCACAACTGCCGTGAGATGCACCAGTCGTGGAGGTTGTCGACCCAGTCGAAGTACCGCTTCTCCATTTCCTGCGGGTGGATGGTGACCTTGCCCTCGCGGACGGCGTCACCGGCGGCCTTCGCCAGCGGGCCGACCTTGACCCACCACTGCATGGACAGGCGCGGCTCGATGGTGGTCTTGCAGCGCGAGCAGTGGCCGACGCTGTGCAGGTACGGCCGCTTCTCGGCGACGATCCGGCCCTCGGCGCGCAGGGCGCCGACGATGGCGGAGCGGGCCTCAAGCCGGTCCAGGCCCTGGAAGGGGCCGGGGACCGTGATGACGGCGTGCTCGTCCATCACGGCGATGGCGGGCAGGTCGTGGCGCCGGCCGATCTCGAAGTCGTTAGGGTCGTGGGCCGGGGTGACCTTGACGGCGCCGGTGCCGAACTCCGGGTCGACGTGCTCGTCGGCGACGACGGGGATGGAGCGGTTGGTCAGCGGCAGCTTGATGAGCTTGCCGACCAGGTGCTGGTAACGCGCGTCCTCGGGGTGGACGGCGACCGCGGTGTCGCCGAGCATCGTCTCGGCGCGGGTCGTGGCGACGACGATGGTGTCGTCCCCCTCCCCGTACTTCATGGAGACCAGTTCGCCGTCGTCGTCCTGGTACTCGACCTCGATGTCGGAGATCGCGGTCAGACACCGGGGACACCAGTTGATGATGCGCTCGGCGCGGTAGATCAGTTCGTCGTCGTAGAGCCGCTTGAAGATGGTCTGGACGGCCTGCGAGAGGCCCTCGTCCATGGTGAAGCGCTCACGGGTCCAGGCGACACCGTCGCCCAGGCGCCGCATCTGGCCGCTGATCTGCCCGCCGGACTCGGCCCTCCACTGCCAGACGCGCTCGACGAACGCCGCACGGCCGAGGTCGTGCCGGGACTTTCCTTCCTTCCCCAGCTCGCGCTCGACGACGTTCTGCGTGGCGATGCCGGCGTGGTCCATGCCGGGCTGCCACAGCGTCTCGTAGCCCTGCATGCGCTTGCGGCGGGTCAGGGCGTCGATGAGGGTGTGCTCGAAGGCATGCCCGAGGTGCAGGCTGCCGGTGACGTTCGGCGGCGGGATGACGACGGTGTACGGAGGCTTGTCGCTCTTCGCGTCGGCCTCGAAGTAACCCCGCTCTACCCAGCGCTCGTACAGCGGCCCCTCTACGTCGGCCGGCGCGTACTGGGTCGGCAGTTCGGTGTCGGGCGCTGGTGGCTGCTGCTGAGCGTTCTCGGTCACGGGGGTCAGTTTAGAGGTGTCACGACGCAGTCCCGAAACGCGTTTGTTCTGTAACGGTGCGACCCCCGATGCGGTGCGGTTCCTGTGCCTGCGCGAGGATGTCAGGAACATATAAGCATCTGGAGGGGAACCCAGAAATGAGTCACAACCAGCCGGGCCCGTACGGCGGGCAGCCCCAGCAGCCTGGACCGTACGGCCAGCCGGGCCCCTACGGCCAGCCGCCGCAGGCACCCCAGCCCGGCTATGGCTTCCCCCAGCAGCCGCCGGCGCAGCCGCAGCCCGGTTACGGCTACCCCCAGCAGCCGCCTCCGGCCCAGCCCGGCTACCCCCATCCGCAGCAGGGCGGCGTTCCCCCGCAGCAGAACCCGTACGGCCAGCAGCCCCAACAGCCCTACGGACAACAGCCCCAGCAGCCCTACGGACAGCAGCCCTACGGCGCCCCGCAGCCCCCGGCCCCCGGCGGCGGCAAGAAGAAGACGGGCCTGATCATCGGCACGGTGGCCGTGGTGGCGGCCGTCGCGGTCGGCGCCTACTTCGTGATCGGCGGGGGCGGCGGCGCGGACATCGCGGACGACGGCCCGCACAAGCTGACCACACCGGCGACGGTGATCGACGGGACGTACAAGAAGTCGGACAGCGCCGGGTCGTCGGACTCGATGTCGGACTCGGACCGTTCGGACTTCGAGAAGTGGGGCGTGAAGAACGCCACGGATGTGAGCGCGGGGTACGAGAACGGAACCGGCCTGTCCGCGAAGAGCATCTCCTTCTCCGGTGTGTACGGCACGATCGACGACCCGGAGGCCGTGGTCGACGCCATGTTCGCCAAGATCAAGACGGAGTCGGAGAACGACAAGAGCAGCTCCAAGAGCAAGGGCAAACTCCTGGGCAGCCCCGAGACGGTCAGTCCCTCGGGCTTCTCGGGGGCCGTCATGAAGTGCCAGGTCGCCGAGTTCGAGAACACGGGTTCCTCGACATCGAGCGCGGGCGCCGCCAAGACCATGAAGATGCCGTTCTGCATCTGGGGTGACCACAGCACCGTCGCCTATGTGACGGCGTTCAGCCTCGCCGCCCTGGCCGCGGGCGACGGCGGCTCGGTCAACGACACCGCGGATCTTGCCGCCAAGCTCCGCAACGACGTGCGCGTCAAGATCTGACGCCGCCGCTCCCCCGGTTCACCCAGCGCACGAAAGCCCCGGTCTCGGCCGGGGCTTTCCGTTGTGCGGGCTCGGGCTCGCGCTTCTGCGGGCTCGGGCTTCGCGCTACGCCGTCTTCTGTTCGCCCGGGCCTCGGCCGCGGGCGTCGCGGGGGATCAGGGTCGGGTTGACGTTCGACAGGACGACGTCCGCCGTGATGACCACGCGGGCCACGTCCTTGCGGGACGGCACCTCGTACATCACCGCCTGGAGGACCTCCTCCATGATGGCGCGCAGGCCGCGGGCGCCGGTCTGCCGCAGGATCGCCTGGTCGGCGATGGCCTCCAGCGCCTCACGCTCGAAGTCCAGTTCCACACCGTCGAGTTCGAAGAGTCGCTGGTACTGCTTCACCAGGGCGTTACGCGGCTCGACCAGGATCTGCAGCAGGGCCTTGCGGTCGAGGTTGTGGACCGAGGTGATGACCGGGAGACGGCCGATGAACTCGGGGATCATGCCGAACTTGACCAGGTCCTCCGGCATGACGTCCTCGAAGACGTCCTTGGACGCCAGCTCCCGCTTGGAGCGGATCGTCGCGCCGAAGCCGATGCCCTTGGCGCCCGCCCGGGCCTCGATGATCTTCTCCAGGCCGGCGAAGGCACCGCCTACGATGAACAGGACGTTCGTCGTGTCGATCTGGATGAACTCCTGGTGCGGGTGCTTGCGGCCGCCCTGCGGCGGGACCGAGGCCGTGGTGCCCTCCAGGATCTTCAGCAGGGCCTGCTGGACGCCCTCGCCCGAGACGTCACGGGTGATCGAGGGGTTTTCACTCTTCCGCGCGACCTTGTCGATCTCGTCGATGTAGATGATCCCGGTCTCGGCCTTCTTGACGTCGTAGTCCGCCGCCTGGATCAGTTTGAGCAGGATGTTCTCGACGTCCTCGCCGACATAGCCCGCCTCCGTCAGCGCCGTGGCGTCGGCGATCGCGAAGGGGACGTTCAGCATGCGTGCGAGGGTCTGCGCGAGGAGGGTCTTGCCGGAGCCCGTGGGGCCCAGCAGGAGGATGTTGGACTTCGCCAACTCGATGGCGTCGTCGCGGCCCTGGGCGCCGCCGGTCTCGCCCGCCTGGACCCGTTTGTAGTGGTTGTACACCGCGACGGACAGGGCCTTCTTCGCGGCCTCCTGGCCGACCACATAGCCCTCGAGGAACTCGTAGATCTCGCGGGGCTTCGGCAGTTCCTCCCAGCGCACCTCGCTGGTCTCCGCCAGCTCCTCCTCGATGATCTCGTTGCAGAGGTCGATGCACTCGTCGCAGATGTACACACCGGGCCCTGCGATGAGCTTCTTGACCTGCTTCTGGCTCTTGCCGCAGAACGAGCACTTGAGCAGATCGCCGCCGTCACCGATGCGTGCCACGGTGTGCTTCCCCTTCGCCTGGGAGACGCCTGGACGTCACGAGTCCAGCGACTCCTGGTGCTGCCTTATGTCCGACGGTACCTTGCCGAGCCCCCCGTTCGGGCCCCCCTTGGCACGGTTCACTTTGACGTGCACCGTGCCAAGAGCGGCGCAGGACGCCCCTTCGCGCTCTTCGCACTGGGGAGACCCGCTCTCCGCGTCAGCGGACGTTCTCGTTGTTCATCTTGCGGGTGGAGATGATCTGGTCCACCAGGCCGTACTGGAGTGCTTCCTCGGCCGTGAGGATCTTGTCGCGCTCGATGTCCTCGCGCACCTTCTCGATCGGCTGGTTGGAGTGCTTGGCCAGCATCTCCTCCAGCTGCGTACGCATGCGCGTGAACTCGTTGGCGATGATCTCCAGGTCGGAGAGCTGACCGCGGCCAGTGCTGCCGGCGGGCTGGTGGATCAGCACGCGGGAGTTCGGCAGCGCCATGCGCTTGCCCGGCGTACCGGCGGCGAGCAGGATGGCGGCCGCGGAGGCGGCCTGGCCCATGCACACCGTCTGGATGTCGGGCTTCACGAACTGCATCGTGTCGTAGATCGCCGTCAGGGCGGTCATGTCGCCACCGGGGCTGTTGATGTAGATCGAGATGTCCCGGTCGGGGTCCATCGACTCCAGGCACAGCAGCTGTGCCATGACGTCGTTGGCCGAGGCGTCGTCGATCTGGACGCCGAGGAAGATCACGCGCTCCTCGAAGAGCTTCGCGTACGGGTCGTACTCGCGGATGCCCTGGGAGGTGCGCTCCACGAAGCGCGGGATGACGTAGCGGCTGTCGGGCCGGGGCCCGTCGTACTGGCCGCTGGCGGCGCCGGGGAAGTTGTTCATGAGGTTCACCGTCCTGGTGGCGTTCTGGGGGCTGGAGTCTCGGCGGTGCGTGGCGTGGCCGGGCCGGTCAGGCACCCGTGCCGCCGCCTCCCGGAACACCGGAGGCATGCGTGATGATCTCGTCGATGAGACCGTACTCCTTGGCCTCCGCCGGGGTGAACCAGCGGTCGCGGTCGCCGTCCCGGATGATCGTCTCCACGGACTGGCCGGAGTGCAGCGCGGTCAGCTCGGACATCGTCTTCTTGGTGCGCAGCAGGTACTGGGCCTGGATCTTGATGTCCGAGACCGTACCGCCGAGGCCCGCGGAGCCCTGGTGCATCATGATGTCGGTGTGCGGCAGGGCGAAGCGCTTGCCGGCGGTGCCGCCGGTGAGCAGGAACTGGCCCATCGAGGCCGCCATGCCCATCCCGATCGTGACCACGTCGTTCGGGATGTACTGCATGGTGTCGTAGATCGCCATGCCGGCCGTCACCGAACCACCGGGGCTGTTGATGTAGAGATAGACGTCCTTGCCCGGATCGGCGGCGAGGAGCAGCAGCTGTGCCGTGATCTTGTTGGCGATGTCGTCGTCCACCTGCTGGCCGAGGAAGATGATCCGCTCGCCGAGCAGCCGGTTGTATACCTGGTCACCGAGGCCGCCACCGATGGAGGGCTCGCCGGCGGCGGAGGGCATCAGATTCGTCACGTATCCACCTGCTCGTCTTACGACGGCGCCGGGCCGTCTCACGTGTTCCTGCGTAATCCTGCGTAATCCTGCCGGGGGCTTCGGGAGGTTTCGGGAGACTCCCCTGCCCTCGTATTCATGGACCCTAACGCGCGGGTCCCTTCGGGGAATCCCGCGGAAGGGGGTGTTCGCCGGGGGCGTAGCGGGTGGGGCTCCGCCGGTGGGCCGTGGGGGGGCTGTATGGGGGGTGCAGGTCGGTGGTCCGTGCGGGTGCGTCGGGGCTGGGCGCGCAGTTCCCCGCGCCCCTGGGTGGGCCGGCCCCGGCGCGTGACCGCACTGGCACCGTCCGCTGCGGCCTCGGGTCGGCCGCCCAGGCACGGGACCGCGCGGGCCCCGGGGGCGCTGAAGGCCCGAGCGCCGGGGGGCGGGTCGGTGGTCCGTGCGGGTGCGTCGGGGCTGGGCGCGCAGTTCCCCGCGCCCCTGGGGGGCTGGCCCTGGGGCGTGAGGGCAATGGCACCGTCCGCTGCCCGGCTGGTGGCCGTTCCGGCGGCGGTCGGGGGTGTGAGGGGGCTGGGATGGGTGGGGCCCCTGGGGATGGTTCCCAGGGGCCCCTGTGCGCCGGTGTGGGGTCAGGACTCGGGCTTCTCCTCGGCGGCGGCCTCGGCCGTCTCCGTGGCCTCGGCCTGGGCCTCGTCCTCGTCCTCGTCGTCCAGGTCGATGATCTCGCCGTTGGTGTCCTTCACCGTGGCGGCCTCGACCACGACGGCCAGGGCCTTGCCGCGGGCGACCTCGCCGACCAGCAGCGGCACCTGGCCGCCCTCGACGACGGCCTGGGCGAACTGGTCGGGGGACATGCCGGAAGAGGCCGCACGCCGCATGAGGTGCTCGGTCAGCTCCTCCTGGTTGACGTTGAGCTTCTCCACCTTGACCAGCTCGTCGAGGACGAACTGGGTCTTGATGCCCTTGACCGCGGCCTCGCGGGTCTCGGTCTCGAACTCCTCGGCGGTCTTGCCCTGGAGCTCCAGGTACTTGTCGAGGGTGAGGCCCATCTGGCCGAGCTGGTGGTGCTCCAGGTTGTGCTTGCGGGTGTTGATCTCGTCGTCGAGCAGCTTCTCGGGGACCGGGACCTCGACCAGCTCCAGCAGCTTGTCCAGCACGCGCTCCTGGGCCTGCGTGGCCTGGTCGTACTGCTTCATGTTCGCGAGGCGCTTGCGACTGTCGGCCCGCAGCTCCTCCAGGGTGTCGAACTCGGAGGCGAGCTGAGCGAAGTCGTCGTCCAGCTCGGGCAGTTCACGGGCGGCGACCTCGGTGACCTTGACGGTGACCTCGGCCTCCTTGCCCGCCGCGGAACCGCCCTTCAGCTCGGAGGCGAAGGTGGCCTCGCCACCGGCCTCCAGGCCCTTGACGGCGTCGTCGATGCCGTCAAGCAGCTCGCCGGAGCCGATGGTGTAGGAGACGCCCTGCGCGACGCCGTCCTCCAGGACCTCGCCGTCGACCTTGGCCTCCAGGTCGACGGTGATGACGTCGCCGTCCTCGGCGGCGCGCTCGACCGGGGTGGTGGAGGCGAACCGCTCACGGAGCTGCTCGACCGACTTGTCGATGTCCTCGTCGGTGACCTCGATGGGGTCGACCTCGACCTCGATGCCGGAGTAGTCCGGGATCTCCAGGGCCGGGCGGATGTCGACCTCGGCGGTGAAGTTCAGCGTCTCGCCGTCCTTCAGCTCCGTGATGTCGACCTCGGGCTGGCCCAGCGGGTTCAGCTCGGCCTCGTTGACCGCGTCCGTGTAGAACTTGGGGAGCGCGTCGTTGACGGCCTCCTCCAGCACGGCGCCACGGCCGAACCGCTGGTCGATGATACGGGCCGGGATCTTGCCCTTGCGGAAGCCCTTCACCGTGACCTGCTGGTTGATCTTCTTGTACGCCGCGTCGAGGCTGTCCTTGAGCTCCTCGAAGGGCACCTCGACAGTGAGCCGAACCCGGGTCGGGTTCAGGGTCTCCACGGCGCTCTTCACGGTTCGGTCTCCTTGTGGCTGACTTCTTGGGTTCTGCCGAGCCAGACAGGTCCGGCGGATTTCGCCGCCCGGAGGAGTTCGTAGGCCGAGTGGGCCGGGACACACGGGCGCGCAGCTTGCATAGTAACCGCAGCCGGTCAGCGCCCCAAAAAGCGCTCACGAGGGACCCCTCGATCGGTGGTCGGGGTGGCGGGATTTGAACCCACGGCCTTCCGCTCCCAAAGCGGACGCGCTACCAAGCTGCGCCACACCCCGTCTGGTGCGACACGTAGGGTACATGCCCGGGCCCGGATGCGTCGGCCCGGTTTACCGGATGACTCTCCCGCGGCGGCCCGCAGGCATACCCACAGGGATACCCGCAGACCAACGCGTTGGCCTACGTGGTGTGCGACCCGCTACGATGCCTCCTGTGCCGCGGTCACCGACCAGCGGCACACCAGGTGCGGGCGTAGCTCAATGGTAGAGCCCTAGTCTTCCAAACTAGCTACGCGGGTTCGATTCCCGTCGCCCGCTCTTATGGCTCAGGGCCAGGTCAGAGGGTCAATCCCCGACCTGGCCCTGATCGTTTCGGCCGACGCCCGGACCGCCGTGCACACCCCGGGTCCGCGGGCAGCGCCCTGTCGGGTGCGTACGGGTGCGTACGGCTCGGCGGACGGTCAGGGGGTCAGCCGATGTAGTCCCAGCGCTGCTCTGCCGTCGGCCGTGCCGCCGCTGCCCGCCGGAGACAGACACCGCCGGGTCGCCCGGTTCAGCCGGTACCAGTGAATGGCTGGGCATGAACGGGCATGAACCCGCCCCTCGGACGCCTCGGGGCGCGTCGGCGGAAAACGTCCCCCGATCAGAAGTTGATCGAGTTGATCGTCTCGGCTATCGAGTCGAGGAAGCGCTGGATGGACGGGGCCATGCCCGTCGAGGCCAGGAAGAAGCCGAAGAGCATGGCGACTATGGCGGGACCGACCTTGATGTTCCCCCCTCGGATCAACACCACAAGGATGATCGCCAACATCAGCACCACGGACAGTGAAATAGCCACACTGATCACACCCTCGGTCGGTCCGCTCTCCCGGCCCGGGGATGCTGCCCCGCACCCCCGCCAGAACCATCGTGCCACCAACCCGGCCGGGCTATGCGACACGTGACGCATCATCGGCCACCACGCCACCCCGGAGTGCGGCCCGCACAGCAATTCGAGGGCGTACCCGGACGGGCGTCAACCGGTAATTACAGAACGTCGTTTCACGGCCCACACATCACGTTCGCCGGTAATTCGAATTGCCGCCGCCCATCGGCACGGAGAGGGCCTTATGCACCAATGAGTCCGGATGAATCGGCACATTGAGGGCGATCTACGGCCGTCGATGTGCTCATCATCACGCGCCCGAGCGGGGCGTGTTCGGTAAATCCGCGGGTACCCGAAGCCCTTAACCAGGAAACAACAGGGGGGTTTTACGGAAACCCACGGAGAACGCTAGGGTGCCTCAGATGTTTGCTGCCGCCTCGTCCCCCGGCCAGAACCGAAGGTCACTCCTCCCGGCGCAGTCGCCACGGGACGGAGCGCCCGACGCGCGCACCCCGGAGCCGAGACCGGGCAAGCAGCGCGACGCCTTCTTCGACAACGCCAAGTACCTGGCGATCGTCCTGGTGGCCATCGGGCACGCGTGGGAGCCGTTGAAGGGCGACAGCCGTGTGCTCCAGGGCGTTTACATGGTCGTGTACGCCTTCCACATGCCGGCGTTCATCATCATCTCCGGCTTCTTCTCGCGCAGTTTCGACATGCGCCCGGACCGGCTCAGGCGCCTCGTCACCGGCGTCGCCGTGCCGTATGTCGTCTTCGAGACGGCGTACCCGCTCTTCAAGCGGTACGTCGACCACTCCCCCGGCCAGGAGATCAGCCTCCTCGATCCCTGGTACCTCACCTGGTTCCTGTGTGCGCTGTTCATCTGGCGGCTGACGACGCCGATCTGGAAGGCGATCCGTTGGCCGCTGCCGGTGGCGTTCGGCATCGCGATGCTGGCGACCGTCTCGCCGAGCATCGGTGACGACCTCGATCTGCAGCGTGTCCTGCAGTTCCTGCCGTACTTCGTGCTCGGCCTGTGTATGAAGCCGGAGCACTTCCAACTGGTGCGCCGCCGTTGGGTGCGCCTCGCCGCGGTGCCGGTGTTCGCGGTGGCGCTCGCCTTCGGCTGGTGGGCGGTGCCGCGGATGCAGGCCGCGTGGTTCTATCACCGGGACTCTGCGCAGGAACTGGGCGTGCCGTGGTGGTGCGGTCCGCTCATGGTGCTCGCGATGTTCGGCTGCTCGCTGTTGCTGACCGCCTGCTTCTTCGCGTTGGTGCCGCGCCGGAAGACATGGTTCACCGCGCTCGGCGCGGGCACGCTGTACGGCTATCTGCTGCACGGCTTCGTGGTGAAGTTCGCCGACTACCAGGGCTGGTTCGACCATGGCTGGCTGCACCGTCCGCTCGGCGAGGTCCTGGTGAGCCTGCTTGCGGGGGCCGTGGTCACGCTGCTGTGCACCCGGCCCGTGCAGCGGGTGTTCCGTTTCGCGATCGAACCGAGGATGGAGTGGGCGTTCCGCCGGGGGCGCTCCGCTGGGTGGGCGTGACATACGGCCTGCGGCTGCGGGGCCTCGGTTAGCTGCGGGTGCGTTGTTGTTGATCGCGCAGTTCCCCGCGCCCCTTTGCGTGTTGTCGCCGGGCGAGCCGATGAGGTAATGGCCGATGCCCGTGGCCGCGGTGTGGGCGGGTGCGGGTGCGTTGTCGTTAATTGCGCAGTTCCCCGCGCCCCTATGGGCGTTGTCGCCAGGCGGGCCATCAAGGTGCTGTCGGACGTGCGTGGCCGCGGTGTGGGCAGGTGCGGGTACGTCGGGGCTGGTGGCGCCGTTCCCCGCGCCCCTATGGGGCGTTGTCGCCAGGCGGGCCATCTAGGTGCTGTCGGACGTGCGTGGCCGCGGTGTGGGCAGGTGCGGGTGCGTCGGGGCTGGTCGCGCCGTTCCCCGCGCCCCTATGGGGCGTTGTCGCCAGGCGGGCCATCAAGGTGCGTCGGATGTCCGTGGCGGCTGCGGGTGCGTGGTGGGCTGGGTGTGGCTGCTCCGAGGCGTATATCGGTGGGTCCTGGGGGTGGTCAGGGGGTCAGGCCGAGGAGTTTGCGCATGTGTGTGTACTTCTGGGTCAGGCGTGTGCGGGTGGCGGGGGGCAGGACTGCCAGGCGGGCGGGGGCGGTGTTGTGGGACAGGTCGGCCTCCTTCACCAGTAGGGCGCCGGGGGTGTCGAGGATGCGGCGTGCGTATGACTCCGGTTCCTCACCGGCCCGTTTGGTGACGGCTAGCACCATGGCCTTGGTGCGCGCGCTCAGCGCGGCTTCGGCCAGCCACTCCCGCGACAGTGCGGCGTCCTCGACGGCGTCGTGCAGCCAGGCCGCCGCGATCTGGTCGGGGTCGCCACCGCGGGCGCGCACGCCCTCCGCGACGGCGTGCAGGTGCTCGGCGTAGGGCCGTCCCGCCTTGTCCGTCTGTCCCTCGTGGGCGGCGCGGGCGATCGCCTCCACCTCGGCCAGGGTGAGCGGGGGCAGTGGGGGCAGTGGGGGTGGTGTCTCGGGCATGCCCCCCAGTGTCCCGTGCGAGGGTGTCAGCGGGTTAAGGGGGCCGACGGGCCCTCGCGGCAGATCAGCAGCAGGGCCCGGTCGTCGTTGACGTCCTTGGCCACCGCCTCGATGAGGTGCCAGGCGGCCCCGTGGAAGCCGCCGGCCACATAGCGGTCGGCCTCGCCGGTGAGCCGGTCCATGCCCTCGCCGATGTCCCGGTCGGAGGTCTCCACCAGACCGTCCGTGAACAGCATCAACACATCCCCGGGGCGGAGCGCGCCCTTCATGGGGTCGAACTGGGCGCCGTCGTACACGCCGAGCAGGGGTCCCTCGGCGGCCTTCTCCTCCCAGCGCCCGCTGCCCGCGCTGAGTTGCAGGCCCGGCGGATGACCTGCCGAGTACAGCTCGTAGTCCCCGGAGTCGAGGTCCAGGACCAGATGGATCGAGGTGGCGAAGCCCTCGTCCCAGTCCTGGCGGAGCAGATAGCCGTTGGCGGCCGGAAGGAAGGCGTGCGGGGGCAGCGAGCCCAGCAGGCCGCCGAACGCGCCGGACAGCAGCAGCGCCCGTGACCCCGCGTCCATGCCCTTGCCGGACACGTCCGTGAGTACGACCTCCAGTGTGCGCCCGCCGTTGGTGCGGGCCGCGACCACGAAGTCGCCGGAGAAGGACTGGCCGCCGGCGGGCCGCAGCGCCATCTCCCGGTGCCAGCCCTGCGGCAGCTTCGGCAGCTTGCTCTGTACCCGGATCCGCTCGCGCAGGTCGAACAGCATGGTGCCGCCGCGCCGCCAGGGCACCCCGACCCGGCTGCGGAACTGGGCGGTGAGCAGCCCGAAGAAGCCGCAGGCCGCGACCACGAGGACGACGCCGGGGGTGACCCGGGACGGGCCTTCGGTGTACGGCCCGAGCCGTACCGACTCCACGATCAGCGCCGTGGCCGCCGCCGCGTACAGGCCGAGCAGACTCGCGGGGCGCAGCAGCAGCCCGCCCGCGACGATCGGCAGCACCAGGGAACCCGGGGAGAACCAGACCGAGTTGGCGAGGGTCATGGCCGCGAGCATCGGGACGGTCAGCAGCAGTCCGGCCAGCGCGATCCAGTCCGAACCGTCGCCGCGGAAGTAGTCGACGGCGCTTCGGCGCAGGCCGA
The DNA here is from genome assembly GCF_053601275.1 of Streptomyces sp. NPDC004752. Taxonomy (NCBI): domain Bacteria; kingdom Bacillati; phylum Actinomycetota; class Actinomycetes; order Kitasatosporales; family Streptomycetaceae; genus Streptomyces; species Streptomyces sp. NPDC004752. Next base: position 55,945 of record NZ_JBSGBN010000009.1, read on the forward strand.
CGCGGGCCCGGTGCCACTGCATCCGCCACCGGGCCGTGAAGGTCTCCGCCTTCCCGCGCCGTTCTCTTGCTGCTGCCATCAGTTCGGGACCCTATCCATCGGACCGGCCCCTTGGCACGGGAGGTCTTACTTGTCCCCCGTCCGAGGCCCGACATCACAGTGAACTTCACGAAACGCCGTCCCGCTGCCGCCTGGGGGAAATTCATTCGCTCGCCCGGCAACGCCCTGATACGCATGGGCCATGGCGACTGACCTTGCACAGGACGACCGCGGGTTCGAGCTGAGGGCGGCGCGGCGCGACGAGTTGGACGGCTGGTACGACAACTTTCTCCGGGCCTTCGGCGGCGTGCCCGAAGCGGCCGAAGTGCGTCAGCTGTCCCTGGAGCTGATCGAGCCGGAGCGCACCGTCGGCGCCTGGGACGGTGACGCGTGCGTGGGCACGGCCGGGGCGTTCGGCTTCCGGCTGACCGTGCCCGGCGGGGCGCCGGTGCGGGCCGCGGGCGTCACCATGGTCGGCGTGGCCGCCACCCACCGGCGGCGCGGGGTGCTCACGTCGATGATGCGGCGGCAGTTGGACGACGTACGGTCCTGGGGCTGGCCGCTGGCGGTGCTGACGGCGTCGGAGCCGGCCATCTACGGTCGGTTCGGGTACGGCGCGGCGACGTTCCAGGTCGACGCGGAGATCGACACCAGCCGGGTGCGGCTCGCGGTGCCGCCCGGCACCGACGACGTACGGCTGAGGTACGCCGCGCCGGCCGACGTGCTCGACGCGTGCGAGGCGCTGTACGCCCGGCAGGTGCCGCTGCGCCCCGGGATGCCGGCGCGGCTGCCGGGGTGGGAGCGGGTCGCGCTGCTCGACCCGGAGAGCGAACGAGGCGGCGCCTCGCCGCTGCAGTGCGTGCTGGCCGAACGGGACGGGGAACCGGTCGGTTACGCGCGGTTCCGGGTCAGGCCGGACTGGGACCAGGCGGGGGCCAAGGGCACCGTGGTGCTGGAGGATCTGGAGGCGCTGGATGTGGCGGCGCGGGCGGCGGTGTGGCGGTTCCTGTTCGACATCGACCTGACCTCGACGCTGCGGCTGCGGGGGCGCCCGGTGGACGAGGCGTGGCAGCACCTGGTGTCGGACATCCGCCGCTGCCGGGTGACGCTGCGGGACTCGCTGTATGCGCGGCTGGTGGATGTGGGGGCGGCGCTGGCGGCACGGACGTACCAGACGCCGGTGGATGTCGTGTTCGCGGTCGAGGACGGCTTCTGCCCCTGGAACACCGGGCGTTGGCGGCTGACCGGGGACACGAAGGGCGCGTCGTGCGCACCCACCGAGGAGCCGGCCGAACTGGCGCTGTCGGTGCGGGAGTTGGGGGCCGCGTATCTGGGCGGTGTGCCGCTGGCGTCACTGGCGGCGGCCGGACGGGTGCGGGAGCTGCGGCAGGGTGCGCTGGCGGAGGCGTCGCTGGCGTTCGGCTCGCCGGTCGCGCCGTGGCTGTCGCACGGGTTCTGAGTCGCACCATGGCTGCCGCACGGGTTGTGAAGGGTCCGGGCGGCGGCTGGGCCCCGGTGCCGCGGCGGGGTCAGTTCCGCTGGCAGGCCGGGCACCAGAAGAGGTTGCGGGCGGCGAGAGGGGCGGTGCGGATCCCGGTGCCGCAGAGGTGGCACGGCTGCTCGGCACGGCGGTAGACGTACACCTCGCCGCCGTGGTCGTCGACGCGCGGCGGGCGGCCCATGGCCTCGGGGGTGTGCTCGGGGCGGACGGTGTCGATGCGGTTGTGCCGGACGCCCTCGCGCATCAGCGCGACGAGATCCGCCCAGATCGCGTCCCACTCGGCGGGGATGAGGTCCCGGCCCGCGCGGTACGGGTCGATGCCGTGCCGGAAGAGGACCTCGGCGCGGTAGACGTTGCCGACGCCCGCGATGACCTTCTGGTCCATGAGGAGGGCGGCGATCGTGGTACGGCTGCGCCGGATGCGGGCGTAGGCGGCGGCCGGGTCGGGGTCGTCGCGCAGCGGGTCCGGGCCGAGGCGCCCGTGGATCGCCCGCTTCTCGGCGTCGGTGATCAGGGCGCAGGTGGTGGGGCCGCGCAGATCGACGTACGAGGTGGCGTTGGCGAGGCGGAGGCGGACCGTGTCGGTGGGCGGCGGCGCGGGGGCGTCCCCGAAGGCCACCTTGCCGAAGAGGCCCAGGTGGATATGGACCCAGTCGCTGTCGCGGAAGCCCAGGAAGAGGTGCTTTCCGTGGGCTTCCGTGCGGCTCGGTTCCGCCCCGTCGAGCAGGGCGGCCGCGTCGGAGAACTTGCCCTGGGGGCTGCTCACGCGCGCGGGCAGCCCGCAGAAGCGGGCGGCGTAGTCCTGCGCCAGCCGGTGGATCGTGTGCCCCTCCGGCACGGTGCGGCGTCCTCTCCCCTGGCCCGGGTCGGCGCCCGGGGGTGACTCAGTCCTGCTGCGGGTGGTGGGCCGGGATCGGGGGCAGGGCGCCCGTCGTCTCGTAGTCCGACAGCATGTCGATGCGGCGGATGTGCCGCTCGTCACCGGAGAACGGGGCGCCCAGGAAGGTCTCGACGAACTTCGTCGCCTCCTCCGTCGTGTGCATGCGCGCGCCCACGGCCACGACGTTGGCGTTGTTGTGCTGACGGCCCAGGGAGGCGGTCCCCTCGCTCCAGGCGAGGGCCGCGCGGACGCCCTTGACCTTGTTCGCTGCGATCTGCTCGCCGTTGCCGGAGCCGCCGATCACGATGCCGAGGGCGTCGGGGTCCGCGGCCGTCCGCTGCGCGGCGCGGAGGCAGAAGGGCGGGTAGTCGTCCTGGGCGTCGTAGATGTGGGGGCCGCAGTCGACGGGGTCGTGACCCGCTTTTTTGAGCCATTCGACGAGGTGGTTCTTGAGTTCGAAGCCCGCATGGTCCGAGCCGAGATACACGCGCATGGCAAGCAGTGTGACACGGGGGCGGACGAGCGGCAGCTTCGGGTGCCGCCCGAGGAAACCCCCCGTACGGGACCCCCTCACGCGGCGCAAAGGAACTCCCCCTGAAATCCCCTGACTTCGCGGCCGACCCGCCCTGCTACCGAAGACCCCGGTGACCGGGCTCCAGTCAGGGCTCGAGAACCGCCCGCTGTCGCCGGCCGACCGCGCGTGCGACGCCGCGGAAACCGGTCGTGAGGATGTGGCTGTGCCCGTATCCGACTTGGGCCGCCGGGCCGGCGCCGCGTCGATCGGGTTCGTGCCCGGAACGGACAAGGGGCCGGTCGGCCGGCCCCCGGGCGTCGGCACGGCCGTGTGCCGCGCAGAGCAGACATGACGCAGGCTCGCCGGGCGACGGATCGGGGTCGTCGCCGGGCGAGCCTGTGGCATCGGCGGTCGCGCGGGTCAGCGGTTGTCGGTCGGCGGTCGCGCGGTCAGCGGTCGCGCGGTCAGCGGTCGCGCGATCAGCGGTCGCGCGATCAGCGGTCGCGCGATCAGCGGTCGCGCGATCAGCGGTCGCGCGATCAGCGGTCGCGCGGTCAGCGCTTGTCGGTCAGCGGTCGCGCGGTCAGCGGTCGCGCGGTCAGCGCTTGTCGGTCAGCGGTCGCGCGGTCAGCGCTTGTCGGTCAGCGCATGCCGGTCAGCGGTTGTCGAGCAGTTTCCAGGTGGTGGGGAGGACGCCCATGGCCAGGGCTGCCTTCAGGGCGTCGCCGATCAGGAACGGGGTGAGCCCGGCGGCGATGGCCGCCGAGGCGGACATGCCCGTGGCGAGCGCCAGGTAGGGGACGCCGACGGCGTAGATGATCGCCTCGCCCAGGATCATCGTGCCCGCGGTGCGCAGCACCGAGCGGTCGGCGCCGCGCCGGGCCAGCGCGCCCACGGCGGCGGCGGCCAGCAGCATGCCGAAGACGTATCCGAGGGACGGGGCCGCCGTGCCCGAGGCGCCCTCCGCGAACCACGGCACGCCGGCGATGCCCGCGAGCGCGTACAGGACGAGGGAGAGGAAGCCGCGTCCGGCGCCGAGCGTGGTGCCGACGAGCAGGGCGGCGAAGGTCTGGCCGGTCACCGGGACCGGGGAGCCCGGCACGGGCACCGAGAGCTGGGCCGCAAGGCCGGTGAGCGCGGCTCCGCCGAGCACGAGGGCCACGTCACGCACGCGGGACGAGGGCAGCAGGTCGGCGAGGACGGCGCCGGAACGGGCGCCGGCGGTGGCGGTGCTCATGGGGACTCCGCGGGTATGGGCAGACGGGACACCGCGACGCTATACCGCCTGGTCGGGGGCGTTCACCGTCAGCGCTCGACAAAGGCGGCAACCGCGGGCTGGTCGGCTCCATACAAGGCGTGCGGGTTACACCCGGTACGGCGTGAGAACGGTCACTGAGGGCGCGATGCCCGGCTCACTGCGCCACCCGGCCCCGGGCCCGACCCCGGGCTCACTACCGCGCCTCATCGCCCACCGCGTACACGGGCGGGCACGTTCGGTGAGCGGAATGTCCGGATAGTGGGCGATGAATCCCGCCGAGCGGAGCATCCGCCGAGACTGTGGGCGTTTTTGCCCATCTCCCGGACCGGACGAGCCGCACCCATGCCCCCTGCCCCAGTCGAGACGCCGCCGCGGGACCAGCGGGCCGGCGCCGCCCTCTCCCACGGCCTCAAGCAGCGCCATCTGTCGATGATCGCCCTCGGCGGGGTGATCGGCGCGGGCCTGTTCGTCGGCTCCGGCGCCGGCATCGCCGCCGCGGGTCCGTCGATCGTCGTCGCGTACGCCGTCTCCGGTCTTCTGGTGATGCTGGTGATGCGGATGCTCGGCGAGATGTCGGCCGCGTACCCCTCGTCGGGTTCCTTCTCCACGCACGCCGAGCGGGCGTTCGGCCCCTGGGCGGGGTTCACCGCGGGCTGGTCCTTCTGGATCCTGCTGTGCACCGCGGTCGGCCTGGAGGGCATCGGCGCCGCGCACATCGTCGCCGGATGGCTGCCGGGGACCCCCGAGTGGGCCTGGGTGGCGCTGTTCATGGCGGTGGTCTGCGGCGCGAATCTGACCGCCGTGCGGAACTTCGGCGAGTTCGAGTTCTGGTTCGCCGCGCTCAAGGTCGGCGCGATCACCCTGTTCCTGGTCCTGGGTGTGCTGGCGGTGGCCGGTGTGCTGCCCGGCGCGGACTCCCCCGGTGTCTCCCACCTGACCGACTTCCTGCCCAATGGCGGCGAGGGTCTGGTCGTCGGCCTGCTCGCGTCGGTGTTCGCGTACGGCGGCCTGGAGACGGTGACCATCGCGGCGGCCGAGTCGGAGAACCCGGTGCGGGGCGTGGCGAGCGCCGTGCGCACGGCGATGTGGCGCATCGCGCTGTTCTACGTCGGCTCGATGGCGGTCGTCGTCACCCTGGTCCCGTGGGACACGGCGGACGTCGTGACGAAGGGCCCGTACGTCGCCGCGCTGGACCGGCTGGGCATCCCCGGAGCGGGCCCGTTGATGAATGTGGTCGTGCTGGTGGCGCTGCTGTCCGCGATGAACGCCAATGTCTACGGCTCCTCGCGGATCGCCTACTCGCTGGTCCGGCGCGGACAGGGTCCGCGGGCGCTGGCGCGGCTGTCCGGCGGGGTGCCGCGGACCGCCGTGCTCGCCTCCTGTCTCTTCGGCTTCGGATGCGTGCTGCTCAGCTACTGGCGGCCGAACGATGTCTTCCCCTGGCTGCTGAACATGATCGGCGCGATCATCCTGGTCGTCTGGATCTTCATCGCGGTCTCCCAGCTGCGGCTGCGCCGGCGTATCGAGCGGGAGGAGCCGGGGCGGCTGGTGGTGCGGATGTGGGCGTTCCCGGTGCTGACCTGGGTGGCGCTCGCGGGCATGGCGGCGATCCTGGTCCTGATGGCGCGGGAGCCCGGCACGCGCGTGCAGTTGTACTCGACCGGCGCGCTGACCCTGGTCCTGGCGGGCGCGGGCTACGCCTGGCAGCGGGCGCGGGCCCGCAACTGACCGCCCCCTGCCGCCGAACGGCCCCCGTGGTACACCCACGGGGGTCTTTTTGTTGCTAGCGTGCAGTTGCAAGCTCTTTGCAATAAGAGGTTCGGAGGGATCGCCCATGCCCGTCTACACGCTTCCTGAACTGCCCTACGACTACTCCGCGCTCGCCCCGGTGATCAGCCCCGAGATCATCGAACTGCACCACGACAAGCACCACGCGGCCTATGTGAAGGGCGCCAACGACACGCTGGAGCAGCTCGCCGAGGCACGCGACACGGAGCGGTGGGGCGCGCTGAACGGTCTGGAGAAGAACCTGGCCTTCCATCTCTCCGGGCACATCCTGCACTCGATCTACTGGCACAACATGACCGGCGACGGCGGCGGCGAACCGCTGGCCGCGGACGGGGTGGGCGAGCTGGCGGACGCGATCACCGAGTCGTTCGGCTCGTTCGCCCATTTCAAGGCCCAGCTGTCCAAGGCCGCGGCCACCACCCAGGGATCCGGCTGGGGCGTGCTGGCGTACGAACCGCTGAGCGGACGCCTGATCGTCGAGCAGGTCTACGACCACCAGGGCAACGTGGGCCAGGGCGCGACCCCCATCCTGGTCTTCGACGCCTGGGAGCACGCCTTCTACCTCCAGTACCGGAACCAGAAGGCGGACTTCGTCGAGGCGATGTGGCAGGTCGTCAACTGGCAGGATGTGGCCCGCCGTCATGAGGCCGCCAAGTCCCGCGCGGACGTGCTGCTGATGGCGCCCTGACGGCGCGCCCCGGACCGTCCTGCCTCGTGATCGTCTTCTCACCCTTCACGCGGCGGGCGGAGTACGGGACCGGCCCCGCGAGGACGTGACTCGCGGGGCCGGTTCTGTTCACAGGGCCGGTTCTGTTCGCGGGCCCTTTCGACGGTTCTCTTCGCGGGGCCGGTCGACGGTCCCGCTCCGGAGCCCGGGTGACTCAGAGGTGTTTCAGAGGTTGCTGAAGTCGGGGCCCTTGGTGCGGGTCCGCTTGAGCTCGTAGAAGCCGGGCACGGAGGCGACGGCGAGGGTGCCGTCCCACAGCCGGAGCGCCTCCTCGCCCTTGGGGGTGGGGGTCACCACGGGGCCGAAGAAGGCCATCTCCTCGCCGTCGGGGCCGGGTACGGCGATGATCGGGGTGCCGACCTCCTGGCCCACCTTGTCGATGCCCTCCCGGTGGGAGGCGCGCAGTTCGGCGTCGTAGCTGTCCTTGTCCGCGTACTCGATCAGGTCGGCGGGCAGGTCCGCGTCGGCGAGGGCGGCGGCGATGCTGTCGCGGTTCACCCCGAGGCCCTCGTTGTGGAAGCGGGTGCCGAGGGCGGTGTACAGCCTGCCGACCGCCTCGTCGCCATGCAGCTGCTGGGCGGCGACGACCACCCGGACCGGACCCCATGTCTTGCCGCCGGGGCGCATGTTCTCGGCGTATTTCTCGGACAGTTCGTCCAGCCGGTTCTCGTTGAGCACGGCCAGGCTCATCACATGCCAGCGGACCTCGATGTCCCGGACCTTCGCCACCTCCAGCACCCAGCGGGAGGTCATCCAGGCCCAGGGGCACACTGGGTCGAACCAGAAGTCGACGGGGGTCTTCTCGGCCATATCACTCCTCGGGAGAACGCAGCTAACGGGCCAACGCGTCCGCTCGTCGTGTCATTCCCCTGCTGACCTGTCAGGGGCGCATGGCAGGATCGGTCCTGTTCGGCGTCGGCCGGACCCCGCCATACCGAGAACGCCGTCGTACCGAGAACCCCGTCATACCGACCAACGAGGGAGTGCCGCCGTGCCCGGTGAGAATCTGTCCCGCGACGAGGCCCGGGAGCGGGCCGCCCTGCTGTCCGTCGACGGGTACGAGGTGTCCCTGGACCTGCGGTCGGCCGTCGGCGACGGGGACGGGGACGGTGCGGGTGAGCCGCGCACCTTCCGCTCGGTCACCACGATCCGCTTCCGCTGCAACGAGCCGGGCGCGTCCAGCTTCGCGGATCTGATCGCGCCGAGCGTGACCGCGCTCTCGCTCAACGGCAGGGACCTCGACCCCAGTGAGGTCTTCGACGGCTCCCGAATCGCGCTGGAGGACCTGGCCGCCGAGAACGAGCTGGTCGTGGACGCGCGATGCGCCTACTCCCGCACCGGCGAGGGCCTGCACCGCTTCGTCGACCCGGAGGACGGCGAGGTGTATCTGTACACCCAGTACGAGCCGGCCGACTCCCGCCGGGTGTTCGCGAACTTCGAGCAGCCCGACCTCAAGGCCCCGTTCCGTTTCGAGGTGCGGGCGCCACAGGGCTGGACGGTGTGGAGCAACGGAGCCGGTGAACGCGCCGACGGGGTCTGGCGGTTCGCCGAGACCAAGCCGATCTCGACGTACATCACCTGCGTGGTGGCGGGCCCCTACCACTATGTGACCGACTCCTACGAGCGGACCTTCGAGGACGGTACGCGGCTGGAGATCCCGCTGGGCGCGATGTGCCGCAAGGGCCTCGCCCCGCACTTCGACGCGGACGACGTCTTCCTGGTCACCAAGCAGGGCCTGGACTTCTTCCACGACCACTTCGACTACCCGTACCCGTTCGGGAAGTACGACCAGGCGTTCGTGCCCGAGTACAACCTGGGCGCGATGGAGAACCCGGGTCTGGTGACCTTCCGCGAGGAGTACATCTTCCGCAGCAAGGTGACACAGGCGTCCTACGAGGCACGGGCCAACGTCATCCTGCACGAGATGGCGCACATGTGGTTCGGTGACCTGGTCACCATGGAGTGGTGGGACGACCTGTGGCTCAAGGAGTCCTTCGCCGACTTCATGGGCACGTTCGCGAACGTCGGCGCGACCCGTTTCACCGACGCCTGGATCACCTTCGCCAACCGCCGCAAGGCATGGGCGTACCGGGCCGACCAGCTGCCCTCCACGCATCCGATCACGGCGGACATCCGCGACCTCCAGGACGCCAAGCTCAACTTCGACGGCATCACCTACGCCAAGGGCGCCTCGGTGCTCAAGCAGCTCGTCGCGTACGTCGGCGAGGACGCCTTCCTGGAAGGCGCCCGGCGCTACTTCAAGCGGAACGCGTACGGCAACACCCGGCTCGGTGACCTGCTGTCGGTGCTGGAGGAGACCAGCGGCCGGGACATGGCGGCCTGGGCGCGGTCCTGGCTGCAGACGGCCGGGGTGAACTCGCTGACCCCGCAGGTGCTGCTGGACGCCGAGGGCCGGGTGAGCGAACTGGCCGTGCTCCAGGAGGCACCCGAGGCGCATCCCCGGCTGCGTCCGCACCGGGTGGCGGTGGGCCTGTACGGCCGTACCCCGGCCGGGGACCTGGAGCGGTACGCGCGCGTGGAGACGGACGTCGACGGTCCGCGCACCGTCGTGACCGAGCTGGCCGGCGCCGCCGCCCCGGAGCTGGTCCTGGTCAACGACGACGATCTGACGTACTGCAAGACGCGGCTCGACGCCACGTCGCTGGCCACGCTCCGGGACCACCTGGGCGCGCTGACTGACCCGTTGGCCCGCGCCCAGTGCTGGTCGGCGCTGTGGAACCTGACCCGGGACGCGCTGCTGCCGGCCCGGGACTTCATCGAGCTGGTGCTGCGCTTCGCGGGCCGCGAGAGCGAGATCGGCGTGGTGCAGATGCTGCACGCGTGGACGAGTTCGGCGCTGGTCCACTACGCGGCGCCCGAGTGGCGGGCGACGGGCGAGCGGCTGGTCGCCGACGGCGCCCTCGACGAGCTGCGGCGGGCCGAGCCGGGCAGCGAGCACCAGCTGGCCTGGGCGCGGTTCTTCGCGACGGTGGCGTCGGGCGAGGCGGACCTCGGGCTGCTGCGGGAGCTGCTGGACGGCACCACGAAGATCGACGGCCTGGAGGTGGACCAGGAGTTGCGCTGGGCGTTCCTTGGGCCGCTCACCGCCCACGGGGCCGCCGACGAGACCGCGCTCGCGGCGGAGCTGGCCCGCGACGACACGGCGTCCGGCAAGCGGCACCAGGTCCGCTGTCTGGCGGCCCGGCCCGCCGCCGCGGTCAAGGCGCAGGCGTGGGCGCAGGTGGTGGAGTCGGACGCGCTGTCCAACGCGCTGGTCGAGGCGACCATCGCGGGGTTCGCGCAGCCCTCGCAGCGGGAGCTGACGGCGCCGTACGCCGAGAAGTACTTCGCGGCGATCGAGCGGGTGTGGCGGCAGCGGTCGATCCAGATCGGCATGGACGTGGTCCAGGGCCTGTTCCCGGCCTACCAGGACGCGCCGCGGACGCTGGCGGCGGCGGACGCCTGGCTGGAGTCCCACCAGGAGTCCGCTCCCGCCCTGCGCAGACTGGTGCTGGAGGCGCGCGACGACCTGGCGCGGGCGCTGCGCGGGCAGACCCGCGACGCCGCCACCTCTGGCCAATGATTGGTCCGTCCGTCACCGTTACGGAATTCGGTCAATAGCAGCCGTAACCCCTGGGCCACACCCGAACGGACCAGGGGTTTTCCCTGCCTACTCGGCATCCGAACAACCGTCCTTTAGTGCCGCCTTGTCCGTATTTGTCGACGGCTGTGTAACAGCGGTTACGGGGCCGTCCGGAGGCGGGAATCCGGAGGTCATGACCCACAACACCCCGCTGTCCCCGCGCCCCCTCCACCGCCTCAGCGACATCCACCGCCGGGTGCTGACCGCGGCCCAGCTGCGCAAGCACGGCATCTCGACGGCCGAGCTGAACGAGCGGTGCCGCCCCGGCGGCCCCTGGCGGCAGCTGCTGCCGGGGGTGGTCCTGCTGCGCTCCGGGCCACCGACGAGCGAGGAGCGCCTGCACGCGACGCTGCTGTACGCGGGGCGCGTCTCGGTGCCGGGCGTGCCGCCGCAGCCCCGGCCCGAGGAGCCGCACACCCCCGTGTACACGGACGCGATGATCACCGGTCTGGTCGCGCTGACCCTGCACGGCTTCGCCTCGACGCCCCCGCTGTCGTCCCTGGAGCGCATCGACGTACTGGTGCCGCGCGCCCGGCGGCTGCGCTCGACGGACGCGGTACGCCTCGTCCGCACGCCGATCATGCCCGCCCCGCAGCAGGTGACCGGTCTGCCGGTGGCACCCGTGCCGCGTGCCGTGGCGGACGCGGTGGCGGACCTCTCGGACGCGGGCGCCGTGCGGCTGCTGCTGTCCGAGGCGGTCCGGGCCGGCCACTGCGAGCCGACCGCCGTGGTCCGGGAGCTGAACCGGGCGAAGCTGCTCGGCCGGCCGCATGTGGTGGACGCGGTGGACTCGCTCCTTGCCGAGGGCCGGGCCCTCGCGGAGGACCACCTGTACCGGATGGTGCGGGAGCACGGCCTGCCGGACCCGGTGTGGAACGTGGACCTGCGGCTGCCCGGCGGCCCGCACCTGGGCGGCCTTGACGTGTACTGGCCGGACCAGGCGGTGGCGGTGGAACTGGACACCCGGGCCCCGCGCCAGGACGAGGACGCCCTCTGGTCGGAGTACGCGCGCAAGCGCGAGCTCCTGGAGCGCCTCGGCATCACGGTCGTCCACATCTCCCCGAGGAAGCTGAGGGAGTCGCTGGAGCAGCAGGCGGCGGTGGTCCGCACCGCGCTGATGGCGTCCGGCGACCGCGCCCCGGCCGCGCATGTCGTGGTCCTGCCCCGGTAGTGCGCGGGGCGCAGACCTTGCGGACCGTCCTCGTGAGCAGCGGGTCAGCCGGTCCGACGCGGTGCGGACCTGGCGCACGGGTCAACGTGTCACGGCACCGTTCAAACGTGCCACGGCACCGTTCAAGCGCCGTCCAACAGAATTCCCCCTCGATCTACTCGATCTACTCGATCTAACAGAATTCCCCCTCGATCACGGCGTCCATGTCCCCGGTCCAGTCCCCGTTGAAGTTGAGCGCCAGCGTGTGCCGGCCGTCGGCCGTCGTCACCGCCGAGGAGCTGGAGCCGTGGATGCCTCCGTCGTGCCCCCAGACATGGACGCCGCAGGACAGGGTGCGGTCCATGAGGCCGAGGCCGTAGCCCATGTTCGGCGCCTCGTCGGCCGCGACCGTGGTCTTCATCTCCTTCAGCTGCCGCGCGGGCAGCAGGTCGCCGCGGAGCAGCGCCCGGTAGAACCGGGTCAGGTCGGCCGAGTCGGAGATCATCTCGCCCGCGGACGACGCGATGGACGGGTTCAGCCGCGTGACGTCGTACGACGGTCCCGTCGCGGTCTCGGCCAACTTCGAGTAGGCGCGGCTGCTCGGCCGTGGAAGGCCGGCCCGGGTGCCCGGCACCGAGGTGCCCGTGAGCTTCAGCGGACGGATGATCCGCCGGTCGATCTCCTCGGCGTACGGGCGGCCCGTCACCTGCTCGATCACCATGCCCGCCAGGACATAGTTGGTGTTCGAGTAGGTCCAGGAGGTGCCGGGCGCGAAGTCCGGCCGATGGCGCATGGCGATCGCCACCAGCTCGCGCGGGGACACGGTGTCGTAGCGGTGCCGGAAGAAGCCGTCCTTGAGGAAGTAGGCACGGTCGAAGTCGTCGTCGGCCGTGTAGTTGTAGATGCCGCTGTTGTGGTTGAGGAGCATGCGGAGCGTGATCGCGCGACCGTCGTGGCCGTGGCCGCGCACCACCCCGGGCAGCCACCTGTCCACCGGGTCGTCCAGTGACACCTGGCCCTCGGCCGCCAGTTGGAGCAGGACGGTGGCGACGAAGGTCTTGGTGATGCTGCCGACGCGGTAGCGGTCGGCCGCGGAACGCGGGGCGCCGGTGCGGGTGTCCCCCACGCCGGCCGTCGCCGCCCAGGTGCCGTGGGCGTCCCGGACGGTCGCGGTGACGCCGGGCACACCGTCGGCGACCGCGGCCTCGATGGCCCGGCGGGTGGCCGCGTGGCCGTCGGCGCCCTCGGCGGGCTCCGCCGCAAGCGCCGGTCCCGCCAGGGCCAGCGACAGCACCACGACCGTCGCTCCCATCACTGCCGTACGTACGGACATGTCGTTCCCCCTGCCTGTTGGGCTCGTTCGAGCCGGGTTGCGGGGAGGGACACCGAGGCGGCAGCGGGGGTTGTCTCGTTGTGGGCCGGTTGAGCGCGATCCGGCCTCAGCGCTTGGTCAGCACCAGCTCCGTGTTGCGGTCGGCCGCGGAGCCCGCAAGTGTCTTGTTGGCGCCGGGGGCGTTGAAGGCCAGCTCTCGATAGAGGGCGGCCAGGCCGGTCTGGGACAGGTCGGTGTGGTCGGCGCGGTGCGGTGCGGCGGATTCGACGAGCGTGGTGAACAGCGACAGCGTGCCGTCCTTGTTGTCCACCAGCTCTATCACGCGGGCGAGTTGGGGGTGGTCGACGTGGGAGGCGGTGGAGATCTCCCAGAAGGAGCGGTGGCCGGCCGCGGCATGCGGGGTGATGACGTTGCGGTGGATGTGGCCGTTCACCCAGGCCAGCACGTTTGCGTGGCGCGCGAGGACGGAGAGCACCGCGGCGCCGTCGTGCCGGTGCTCGCCGGGGTGGGCCGGGTCGGGGCGGGCGTTGTCCATCGACTGGCTGGTGTGATGGCTGAAGACGATCGCATACGCGTCCCCGTTGTCCCGCAGGGTCCGGTCCAGCCAGTTCAACTGGGCGGTGCCGATGGAGCCTGCGTAGTGGCCGCCCGGGTCGGTGGTGTCCAGGCTGATGCCGATCACGTCGTCGGCGATCCGGAACGAGTAGTACTGGGTGCCCGCGTCCACGTTGGCCGACGCGTACCCGTGGCCGACCGGCCCGGATCCGGTGTACGCCGGGTCGAGATGGGCCTTGAGGTACTCGGCCGGGGTGTACGGGGCGCGCTTCTCGTCGGGTGTGACCGAACGCAGATCGCGGGCGTGCGCCTTCAACAGGTCCCGGAAGCCCGCGCCCTGCGGTTCGGTGGCGTTCTTGATGGTGTCCTGGAACTTCTTCGCCTCGGCCGCTTCCAGGCTCATCAGTTTCTTGCCGCCGACCGCGAACTCGGTCAGATAGGGGTCGCCGTGGGAGCCGTAACAGCCGAGCGGCAGGGCGTCGTGGTTGCCGACCGTGGAGTACCAGGGCAGATTCAGGCCGGGGCTGCGGACCTCCCGGACCGCGGCCGCCAGGTAGCCCCTCAGCTGCGGGAAGCCGAACGCCTTGTCCCGGTCGTGGAGCACCGAGTCGGGCTGCCAGAACATCTTGAGCCCGCTGTTCTGGACGCCCTCGTAGTGCCGTGGATCACCGGAGTCGGGGGTGATGGTCCCGCCGCTCATGACCTTCATGAACCACTCCAGTTCGGAGCGGGCGTTGTTGTCGGTGTTGTCGCCGGTGGTCATGACGAAGTGCAGCGGCGACCCGGTGACCGGCGCGCCCCGCAGCGCGTTGACCCGCTCGACCAGCGAGACGGCCCCGGGCACGGTCAGCGCCTCGTGCGGGCGCCAGGCGTGCGGGTCGGTGGAGCGCAGGAACTCCAGCCGCAGCGGATGCTGGACGTCCATCAGATGCAGATCGGTCAGCTGCACGAACGCGGCGAGGGGGGTACGGCGGTCCGCGCGGCCGGACTTGGCCGCGGCCAGTTCGTCGCGCACCACCCGCGGCCAGCCGGGCCCGTCGCCGAGCCGCCGGTAGCCGGAGCCGCCCTGCGGGGCGGCGACGGAGTCGACGGTCGTGCCCCTGGTGTACGGGGCGAGTGGCGGCGCGGGCGCCTTCCGGGAGGAGGCGAGGGGCGCCTCGGCGGCGGTGGCGGCCTGACTGTCGGTGGGGCGCAGGGCGTAGCCGACGCCCGCGGACAGGGACACCGCTCCGACGGCGGCGAGGACGGTACGGCGGTTGACCCCCAGCGCGGAGCTGGCGACAGAGCGTATGCGCGACATGGCGCGATCTCCCCGAGTGCGAACGCGTCGGCAGTGGTCGCGGGTGATCGCCATCGCGAACAACCCGCTCGCTCTGGATCGTTGGCACCGGGGGTGACCTGCGCGTGAACGAGGCGGCAACGTGCGGCGCCGATCACCGTACGTGGATCACCGTGTACGGTGCGCGGCCATGCGGCGGATTTCGGGCGGCCCAGGGACGGTCACTCCGTGTTCATCTGCGGGGGTAGGGGACGGTCGCCTGGCGCCGCCTGGGGCCGTCCCCCCGCCGGGCGCTCGCGCCACAGCCGCAGCGCGGCGTCGATGAGCGGCACCCGGTGCAGACCGGCCACCGCGGACAGGTCCTGCCAGGCGGCCAGGTCGGTGGAGCCGTTCACCTCGTTGCGCAGTTCGCCGCCGGTGATCCGCCCCTCGTAGACGAGCCGTACGCCGTGGTGGTCGACGCCGCGGCCGAAGCGGCGCGGTGCCGTCCGGCGCAGCGAGTCCACGCCGAGCAGGCCGGTCACCTCGATGCGGTAGCCGGTCTCCTCGCGCACCTCGCGGCGCACGGTGTCATAGGGGTCCTCGCCGTGCTCCATGCCGCCGCCGGGCAGCACCCACTCGGGCGGGCCCGCGAGGGCCGGCGAGCGGGCGAGCAGGATCTGTCCGTCGCGGACGCACACGGCGTAGGCCGCCACCCTCAGTCTCTTGCGCACAGGCCGACGTTAGCCGTGGCAGGCCCGGACCGGGAACGGGTTTACGGGCCGGGCGACCGGGCGACGACATCCCGCCGCCGTACGCATTGCCGCCCTCGGAACAATCGGTTTTCCCTGTCAAGTCATTGAGTTCAGTTCGCACATTACGGCGGCATCGGCATCGGTGGCGAGACGTCGCCGCCCGCGATAGTCACGGCGTCCCGGGGCGCCGTGCCGCAGCGCGCCCCGGGACGGGACTACGTGGTTCGAAGGCAGGCAAACACGCGCTCTGTCCGAGGTTCGCTCCACTCGTCAACGGCAACGCGTGTCACGCCACGCCTGTTCATCTCTTCCCACGCCCCTCGGCGTTCCGAGTTCAGGCTCGAACAATGGGCAGGTCGAGGTAGCAACCGGCGAGGCCACGATGAAACTTGAGGAGGGGCGGCGCGCCATCGGCGGGCACATGTGCGAACCTGGTCTTGTTGCTCCCGGCAAGACATACCCTCAGACGGTGCCCCTTCGGGAGACGAGCGGAGATGGGCTGCAAGGCGAACTCCAAGGTGGCGGGCTCGCCCGGAGTGAGTGGTTCCGCGTCGCGTTCCAAACAGCTGTGCTGGGGCCCGAGCGCATCGAAGGGCGAATCGACCCACACCTTCCGGTGCAGGGCGCGCATCTGACCCTCGGTGAGATAGCAGGACACCCCGTCCGGCCTTACGGCTTCGAGGTACACGAAGAAGTTTCCGTCCTCGCGGGTGGAGGTGATGTTCAGGTGGACGACCGGATGCCCGGTGATCTCGAGGTCGTGCGTCAGCGGCTCGCTGGTGTACGCAAGCCGGGCGGCGTCGAACTGTCGCCGATCTCCATAATTCACTCTTGTGCTGCTGGTGCTGGTCCATCGGTCGTTGGGGACATCCCCCAGCTCGGGGTCGACCTGGAACGAGTCGAAGCCTGTCTTGCCGGGCGAGGAACTCAGGCGGAATCCGCTTGCCATGTACCAGCGGCGGCGGGTGGCCGGGGGCGGCCACGAGCGGGTCCATTTCCACGCGCCCTCCCCGAGGGTGTAGTAGTGGAGGACCTTGCCCTGCTCGTGGGCGGCCTGGCCGTTGAGGCACAAGTCCGCGAAGTGCATGACATTCGCCTTCTGCGTCGGCGGCGCCGGAAGGATCGCCTCGTTGTCGGGCTGGAGGGGGTCATACGGCTTGTCGTAGCCATGGGGCCACGGGCCGATGATCACGCTCATCGGGTTGGACATGTGCACGAAGCGGCGGGCCGCCCCTTCCGGCGTGGCGGCGTCGAACCAGCCGGCCCAGTATTGGGTTGGGGTACCTGACCGAGAAGCCTTGTCCGCAAATTCCTGAATGTACCCCTCAAGCAGGGAGGCTCCTCCCCAGGTTGTGGGCCGATCGTCGCGGAACGTGATCTGCTTCAAACCGTCCCAGAGAGGGGCTGCCGTGTGCTCGCGCACGGCAGCCGCGAGGTCCGCCTCACCGTCCGCCCCGACGGGACGAACTCCCGGGGAGCCGATGTTGTGGTCCTGGTCGTAGATCCCTTTGCTCCAGGCCGGCCAAGTGACGGTATTGGGGACCCCGTTGGGGAAGATGGTTTCATAGCCGTCGTAGTCGTCGGACTCCGGAATGATGCCTTTCAGTGCCGGATTGTTGTGCACCGCCATGAACTCCGCCATGTTGCCGGGGGAGGAATGGCCGTAGCCGACCACACTGCCCGTGGACCAGGGCTGCGCGGCGATCCAGTCCAGAACTTCACTGAAGTCCTTTACTTGCGCGAGTGAACGCTCGTGGAGCGACACCCCGAATGAAGCGCCGGTGCCGCGACAGTCTCCCACCACCACGGC
The DNA here is from genome assembly GCF_053601275.1 of Streptomyces sp. NPDC004752. Classification (NCBI taxonomy): domain Bacteria; kingdom Bacillati; phylum Actinomycetota; class Actinomycetes; order Kitasatosporales; family Streptomycetaceae; genus Streptomyces; species Streptomyces sp. NPDC004752. The sequence goes on from NZ_JBSGBN010000009.1 coordinate 73,156, forward strand.
ATACCCGTGCGGAACGAACAGGTCAGCCACTGAGTTCGACGGCTGACCCTTTCTGCCGCGCCAGTAGCGCGTCATCACGAGAATGGTTCCGCGCTTGGTGTCGGCGTCGTCACCCGCCGGGCGGACGACATCCAAGGCGATCTTCACGCCGTCGCCCATCGTCACATACACCGATTCCAGTGGGCCGACCTTGTGGGGCCGCGTAGCTTCGCCGCGCAGATCGAATCGGAAAATGGAATCTGGCGTGGGTGTCGCCGTGTTCGATGCGTCTGCCGCATATGCGTAGGTTCTCGGCACAAGGAGCGTGCCGGACGCGGCGACCGCGCTGCCTTGAAGTAGCCAGCGGCGAGAGATGCTCATGCAGTTCTCCTCATTTCAGATCGGGGCTCGCCGTGACGGCATGGCCCCTGCTGTGCCGATGGGACTCGCTGCACTCCAGAACTGTCGATTCGGTGGCAATGCGTGGTAATGCCCACCCCGGCCGGCGTGTGAAATGCCATGCCGGGCCGGAATTTCCGGGAATGAGGGCGCCGGTTGGACTAGCTGTTGACGTAACGTCGGTGAACGCGCGGACGATACATTCCGGTGACGATCTCGTAGTCGATAGTGCCCGCCGCATCCGCCCAGTCATGAGCAGTTGGCACTCCCTGCGCGCCGCCGAAGAGGACAACTTCGTTGCCGATCAGCGGACGGTCGTCACCGCAGTCGACGACGAGCTGGTCCATGCACACGCGTCCGACCACGTTCCTCGACTTGCCATCGAGCCACACCGCCATACGGCCCGAGAGCGCGCGGGGTACGCCGTCTGCATAGCCCACCGGGACCAGGGCCAGTGTGGTCTCGCGCTCGGCGGTCCAGGTACTCCCGTAGGAGACGGATTCACCCGGTGGGATCGTCTTGGTCAGTACGACGCTGGACCGGAATGTCATTGCGGGCCGCAGGGTGACGGTGTGTTCGCCTCCGATCGGGTCGAGTCCGTAGACCGCGATGCCGACCCGGACGACATCGAAGTGGAGGTCGGGCCGGGAGAGGGTTGCCGCCGAATTGGCGATGTGCCGTTTCGGGTTGAGGCCGGTGGCACGGGCTACTTGGTATGCCTCTTCGAACCGCCGGGCCTGGAGGTCGGTGGCGGGGTGGCCGGTCTCGTCCGCGCAGGCCAGGTGGGACCAGATGGCTACAATTTCCACCGCTGGTTCCGCCGCGGCCGCTTTCGTGAGCTGGGGCCACTGTTCGGGCGGGCATCCGTTGCGCCACAGTCCGGTGTCGGCCTTGAGATGGATGCGCGCGGTGCGGCCCGCCCGGCGCGCGGCTTGCGCGATGACCGTGAGTTCGCTGAGTGAGCTCACGGATACGTCGATGTCCTCGGCGATCGCTCGGTCGAAGTCGGCGGTGGAGGTCTCCAGCCAGCTGAACAGGCGTGCGGAGACACCGTGTTCGCGCAGTTCGAAGGCGCTGGCCAGGTCGCACGTGCCCAGCCAAGTGGCGCCTGCGGCCAGGGCCGCCTCGGCCACCGGCAGCAGCCCGTGGCCGTATGCGTCCGCCTTCACGACGGCCATGGTTGCTGCCCCGCTTCTCTGGGCGAGTGCGGAGAGCAGGGCGACGTTGTGCCGGATTGCGGCCAAGTCGACGACTGTCTCGGCGCGAGGAGGCCGATCATCGGTCTGCGGCGTGCTGTGGAGGGTCTTCCGCCTTGTTCTCATGGACGTCAGTGCCTGTTCCGTCTCATCGCTGTCGTCGATGGGCGACAGCGTCGAACTCGACCTTGGTCGCGCCACGGAGCCTGCTCACTTCGACGGTCGTTCGGGCCGGTGCGCCGGCGCGGCACACCACCTCGGTGTAGACCTCATTGAGCGTCGGCAGCTGATCGATGTCCGCGACGTAGCCGTTGATCTTCACTACCGTCGACCAGTCCGCGCCCGCCGCTTCGAGACAGGTTTCGAGATTGCGCAATGCAGTGCGGACCTGGGTTGCGAAGTCGTCTGCCACAGTGCCGTCGGACTCGATCGGCAGGGCGCCGCTCGTCCAGACCATCCCGCCGAATGCGACCGCAGCCGAGTAGGGGGCGCCCTGCGGGGTGGAGTCCAGTTGGATGAGCTCGCGCACGAGCCCGGGTTCAGTCGTCATCGTTCAATTGCCCTTTCGTATCGGCTCAGGTGCCGCCGTACGCCCCGACCCTGCTGGTCCGTTGTCGGATCGAGGGTGTCGGCACGGTGTGTTCAGAGCTGGTATGTGCGGAAGTCCGCAGTGCACGGGTTGCCGATTGCCACGGAAGCGCGGCGTTCCTCGCAGTCGAAGACCACGGACGCGGCAGTGACCGACGGCTGCTGGTCGTTCACGTGACAGCAGACCGAGTACGGGTCACCGCGGTGGTCGGCAAGCAGCGCGGCGATCTCGTCGAGAGAGTCGGCTTGGAGGCGTTCCAGGAGTTCGCCGGCGCGCGTGTGCCGGGCACGCGAAGAGACGGGCACGTTCGGCAGGTCTTCTTCGTATGCGATGCGGCTGTTCACCGCGTGATTGGCGTGTACCCATCCCCGACCGGTCTGGGGGAGGTGGACGGGCTGCGGTTCGTCGGCGGAGACCTCGATCAGGTCGGCTCCCGCAGGGTCGCCCACCAGGTAGGTCCGGCCACCGACGCCACCGTGCTCGGCCAGCTTGCCAAGCCCGTCGGCCCTGTTGCGTTCGGCCAGGATCATGCGCCGCATGACCTTGCTGGGAACGCCGAGGCGCAGGCGGCGGGTGAACAGGTCGGCGTTGACGAGGGCCACGCCGGCCTCGTTCATGCCGTTCCATCCGATGCCGCCGGGCGAGGCCAGGACGAGAGTTCTCAGGGTGTCCGGTCCATGGTGCAGGTGGGGCCGCAGAGCACGGTGCATCTGGGTGCGCAGGGCGCTCGACGAGGAGAGGTTGGAGTCCCAGTTCTGCGCGACGATCGGACCGCGGCCGGGGCGGGAGATGCCGACGACGGTGCATCCGCCGGCGCCCAGGGCGGCCTGCTTCGCGAAGTCGAGGGCCTCGAAGACGTTGATCTGGACGACATCGGCGCGTCGGCAGTCGGCTCCCTCTGCGATGCCCGCCAGTTCCTCGGCGATCGCCGGCGCGGCGGTCTGTGTGGCCTGCCACCACGGGGCGACGTCCTCTTCGGTGACGCCGTTCAGAGCATCAACAGCGACCCGTTCCGACAGACCAGCGTCGACGGCGAATGCGGGCGAGATGAAGACAGGATCCCCCGGACGGAGCCCGAACCGCTCGACCGCCCGCAGCAGATCCCTGACACCCACAATCCCCTCTTCGGGAGGCCGCCCCCAACGCTCGGGATCGGGAACCCACACCACACGCCACTCGCCACTCGTCCACGAGCGCACTCTCCTGACGCTTGAACACCTCAAGGCATCAGGGAATGCCCAACAGATCACTCTTTGGACTCCTAAGTCCCCCGTGGCGTATGGCGGATGTACGCCATCCCTTGCTCACGCGACGGTCAACTCTCCCCAAAGTTCTCACCGTTGGGTCAAGCTGAGCGATCGTGCGGCACCGACATCCGGGCTGCCGTGCGCAACGTTCCTTATACCTACAAGGGATGCCGATGACCCTCACCCCCAAGAGCGACCCGATACCGGGCGCGAGACGCGTGGCCCGCATCGCCGTGGCCGCGGGTCTGGTGGCCGCGCTCTCCGCGGCCGGCCCGATACCCCTGGCCGTCGCCGCGACCACCACCGCGGCGACGGCCGACCCCGGTGTCAAGGCGGACCACGACAAGTTGGGTTCGGACGACGCCGACCTGCTCGCCGAGGCCAAGGCGGCCGGCGAGAAGAACGTCACGATGATGATCGCCACCGCGCCCGGCCGGACCGCGCGGGTCGCCGAGCAGCTGGACGCGGTCAAGGGCGGCTCCGTCGGCCGCACTTACGACAAGCTGGGTTACGTCCGCGCCACCGTCCCGACCGGCAAGGCGGACGCGGCCATCGCCGCTGCCGCCGAGCTGTCCTCGGTGCACGCCATCGACCTGCGCCAGGAGATCCCGCTCGACGACCCGTCGCCGGCCGCGGACACCGCCAAGGGTGCCAGGCTCGCCGCGACGGCGCAGACCTGGTCGGCGCCGGGCCGCAGCACCCCCGCCGCGAACCCGTACAACCCGTCCTTCGAGACGGGCGCCGTCGACTTCGTGAGGAAGCACCCGAAGGCGGACGGCCGCGGCGTCACCATCGGCATCCTCGACTCCGGTGTCGACCTCGGCCACCCGGCGTTGCAGAAGACCAGCACCGGCGAGCGGAAGATCGTCGACTGGGTGACGGCCACCGACCCGATCGTCGACGACGACCGGACCTGGCGCCCGATGGTCACCGCCGTCTCCGGGCCGTCGTTCACCTACGACGACCAGAACTGGCGGGCCCCGGCGGGCTCCTACCAGATCAGTGTCTTCGAGGAGTCCGCCACCGCGGGAGGTGACGCGGCGGGCGACGCGAACCGCGACGGCGACACCACCGACTCCTGGGGTGTGCTCTACGACCCCGCGGCGGGCACGGTCCGCGTCGACCTGAACAACAACAACGACTTCGGCGACGACACCCCGATGAAGCCGTACAAGGACGGCTACCAGATCGGGTACTTCGGCACTGACGACCCGCGGACCGACGTGGTCGAGCGGCAGCCCTTCGTCGTGCAGCTCCGCAAGGACGTGCCGATGGACCCCTACGGCGGGTCCTGGGTCGGCAAGAAGGCCGACTTCGTCAACATCGGCGTCATCGAGTCGGAGCACGGCACACACGTCGCCGGTATCACCTCCGCCAACGGCCTGTTCGGCGGGAGGATGAACGGCGCCGCCCCCGGCGTGAAGCTGGTCTCCTCCCGTGCCTGCACCTGGAGCGGCGGCTGCACCAACGTGGCGCTCACCGAGGGCATGATCGACCTCGTGGCCGACCGCGGCGTCGACATCGTCAACATGTCGATCGGCGGCCTGCCGGCGCTCAACGACGGCAACAACGCGCGCGCCGAGCTGTACACGCGGCTCATCGACACCTACGGCGTGCAACTCGTCATCTCCGCGGGCAACTCCGGCCCCGGCGCCAACACGATCGGCGACCCGGGCCTGGCCGACAAGGTGATCTCGGTCGGCGCGAGCATCTCCAAGGAGACCTGGGCGGCCGACTACGGCTCCCGGGTGGAGAAGACGTACGCGATGATGCCCTTCTCCTCCCGCGGCCCGCGCGAGGACGGCGGCTTCACCCCGACCCTGACCGCACCCGGCGCCGCGATCAACACCACCCAGACCTGGCTGCCGGGTGGCCCGGTCGCCGAGGCGGGCTACTCCCTACCGGCCGGCTACTCCATGCTCCAGGGCACCTCGATGGCCTCCCCGCAGGCGGCCGGCGCGAGCGCCCTGCTGCTGAGCGCCGCCCAGCAGCGGCACATCGACCTCGACCCGGCCACCCTGCGCACCGCCCTGACCTCGACCGCCGACCACATCAAGGGTGTGCAGGCGTACGAGGAAGGCGCGGGCCTGATCAACATCGTCGACGCCTGGCAGGCCGTCCGGAAGGGCGCGAGCGCCCATGACTACACGGTCAAGGCCCCGGTCGACACCGCGATCGACTCCGCGCTGAAGACGCCGGGCTTCGGCACCGGCCTGTACGACCGCGAGGGCGGGCTGAAGGCCGGGCAGCAGAAGACGTACGACGTCACGATCACCCGTACCTCCGGCGCGGACCGGGCGATCCGGCACAGGCTGCGCGTCGCGAACAACGCCGGTGACACCTTCCGGATCGTCGGCCCGGACACGGTGCGGCTGCCGCTGAACCGGCCGGTGACCGTCAAGGTCCGGGCCGCCCCGAAGTCCGCGGGCCTCAAGAGCGCGATCCTGGAGGTCGACGACCCGTGGACGGAGGGCGTCGACCGGCAGATCCTCACCACGGTCGTGGTCGCGGCGCCGGTCAACCACACCTACTCCGCGTCGGGTTCGGTGCAGCGCAACAGCACACGGTCGTACTTCCTCACGGTCCCCGAGGGTGCCAAGTCCCTGGAGGTCGCGATCGGCGGGCTGCGGGGCACGAGTCAGACCCGGTTCATCGCCGTCCACCCGTACGGCGTTCCGGTCGACAACACCTCGACGCCGTACTGCTACAACAACTACCTGGACGGCAACGGCTGCCGGCCCGACGTGCGCTCGTACACCGATCCGCAGGCCGGGGTCTGGGAGATCGAGGTCGAGGCGCGCCGCACCTCGCCGCTGCTCGACAACCCGTACCAGCTGGACGTCACCGTCCTCGGCGCGACCTTCGACCCGGCGACCGTGACCCTGCCCGAGGCCAAGGTCGGCGTCCCGGCCCCCGCCTCCTGGAAGGTGACCAACGGCTTCGCCGCCCTGGACGGCTCGCTGGTCGGCGGTCCGCTCGGCTCCTCGAAGACCGACCGGCCCACCGTCAAGGAGGGCGAGAGCCGACTCACCGAGGTGACCGTGCCGGAGGGCACCCAGTCCCTGGACATCGCCATCGGCAAGGTCTCCGACCCCGCCGCCGACCTGGACCTGGCCGTGTACGACGCCGAGGGCAAGCAGGTCGCCCAGTCCGCGAACGGCGACTCGGAGGAGACGGTCTCCATCGCCGACCCGGCCGCGGGCACCTACACCGTCGAGGTCACCGGCTACTCGGTGCCGACGGGCTCCACCGACTACGACTACCGGGATGTGTTCTTCTCCTCCACCCTCGGCACCGTCACGGTCGACGAGTCGGCGCCGGTGAGGCTCGGCACGGGCGCCTCGGCCACGGTGACCGGACAGGTCACGGCGGCCGCACCGGCCCCGGAGGGGCGCGAGTTCTTCGGTCGGGTGCAGCTGGTGAACGCGCGCGGCACGGTCGCGGGCGTCGGCAGCGTGCAGATCGAGAAGGTCACGCCGTGACGCCGTGACGTCATGACACCGGGAACACCGGAGCACCGTGGGCACGGTGACGCGGTGACGGAGTGAGCAGAGGGGCGGGCGGCCCAAGCGGTGGGCGCCCGCCCCTTCGCCGTGTCTCATGGGCACTCGGGGGCGGGCGAGAGCGCCAGTTCCCGTTCGACGGTCCCGCGTCGCTCCGCGATCTCCCGCGCGTCCGTCACCCACAGGTCGGGCGAGCCCGCCCCGCGGGGGACGGTCAGCAGGACATGCTCGCCGGGGCGCGGGCGCGCCGCGACGGCCTCGTCCGTCACCACGGTGACCTCGGCCGCGCCCCGCTCGGGCCGGTAGTAGCGGGTCACGCGCAGGGTGACCCGCTCCGACCCGGTGCCGGGCACCGCCTCGACGCCGACCACATCGCCCTCGACCACGAGCCGGGCGCACACCGCCGGGTACGCCGGGCGGCTGTCGGCGCGGCTCTCGGCCTTGGCCGCGCTGTCGTCGGCGCCCACCGAGACGCCGCCGGTGCCGGGCTGGGCCAGCAGCCAGCCCAGCCCGGACAGGACGGTCACCACGCAGGCCACGGCCAGGGCGCCGAAGGCGAGCGCCGGGAAGCGGCGCCGGGGGCGGGCCGGGCGTGGAGCCCGCCGCGGTGCGGGCCGCGCCGCCGGGGCGGGGGCCCCCGGGGCGGGCGCCGCGAGCGCGTCCCCGATGACCTTCAACTGCTCCCGCAGCAGCGCGACATCGGCCTGCGCGGCGCGATACTCCGCGGCGGCCCGGAGGTCCGTCGGGTCCGGCCCGGTCGCCTCCGGGCCCGCCTCGCCGGTGATCGCGGCCAGCAGCGCGTCAGTACCGTCGTACGGATTCTGCTCGGCGGTCACGTCACACCACCTCGTCCTCGTGCAGCCGGGCGCGCAGGGCGCGGACCGCCGTGTGCAGCCTGCTCTTGACCGTGCCCTCGGGGATGCCGAGTTCCTCGGAAATCCCGCGGACCGGGAGGTCGGCGTAGAACCGCAGGACGAGGACCTGGCGCTGGGCGTCGGGCAGGTCGTCCAGGCCCTGGGCGACGGCGAGGGAGAGCAGGCTGGTCTCTTCGCCGGAGGGGTGGTCCGCCTGTCGGAGCGAGGCCAGCCGTTCGCCGAGCCGGTCCTGGCGGCGCTTGGCCCGGTGCCAGTCCATGGCCAGGTTGGAGGCCACGACCGCCGCCCACGCGGACACGTCGCGTGGCGCCTCCTCGCCCTTCGCGGCCCGTTCCAGCAGCCGCAGGCGGACCTGCTGCACCCCGTCCAGCAGGTCCGCCTGCGGTACGCCGCCCAGTGCGAGCACCGCCCGCACCCGGCGTTCCTGGGCCGCGTCCAGCGGATCGTCGCCCCCGTCGGCGATCGGCTCCGGGCCGCGCCGGGCCCTTCTGCGCAGCACAAGCCACCCCCTCAGCACGTTTCTCCTACGACGCCGCGATCCGCCGAAACGTTCGGGGGAATTCTCCGGGCGGGCGGAGGCGTACGTCACACCGCCGTATGGCCGGGCCGGCAGCGGGCAGCCGGGAGACAGCACAGCTTGCGGCGTGGAGGCCACGGCGGGGGAATTTCTCCAGCTCAACTGGGGTACGGACGGAACGCGCCGACCCGGCCGCCGGGCGCCGACGTCCCGGTTCCTCGCCGTGCCCGGCAAAGAATTGGACATGCGGACCGGGCCGGGCCGCATGATGGAAACGCCGCCGCCTCCGCCATCGGGCCAGGCAATGCGGGCAGCACACACGCAGCACAGACGGACAGCACACGTAGAGGGAGTCGCCGTGAGGGTCGGAATCGTCGGAGCCACCGGTCAGGTCGGCACGGTCATGCGCAGGATCCTCACCGAGCGGAACTTCCCGGTGGACGAGCTGCGCCTGTTCGCGTCCGCCCGTTCCGCCGGGACGGTCCTCGACGGCGTCCCGGTGGAGGACGCGGCGACCGCCGACTACACCGGCCTGGACATCGTGCTGTTCTCCGCGGGCGGCGCCACCTCCCGGGCGCTGGCCGAGAAGGTCGCCGCCCAGGGCCCCGTCGTGATCGACAACTCCTCGGCCTGGCGCCGGGACCCGGAGGTACCCCTGGTGGTCTCCGAGGTGAACCCGCACGCGATCGCGGACCGCCCCAAGGGCATCATCGCCAACCCGAACTGCACGACGATGGCCGCGATGCCGGTCCTGGGGCCGCTGCACCGGGAGGCGGGCCTTGAGGCGCTGGTCGTCGCCACTTACCAGGCGGTCTCCGGCTCGGGCCTGGCGGGCGTGGCGGAGCTGCACGGCCAGGCCCAGAAGGTGGTCGCCGAGGCGGACCGGCTCACTCACGACGGCTCGGCCGTCGTCTTCCCGGAGCCGCAGGTCTACCGGCGCCCCATCGCCTTCAACGTGCTCCCCTTCGCCGGGAACCTCGTCGACGACGGTCTGAACGAGACCGACGAGGAGCAGAAGCTGCGCAACGAGTCCCGCCGGATCCTGGAGATCCCCGGCCTGAAGGTCTCCGGCACCTGTGTGCGCGTCCCGGTCTTCTCCGGCCACTCCCTCCAGGTCAACGCCCGCTTTACGCGTCCGCTGTCCCCGGAGCGGGCCACGGAGCTGCTCGCCGAGGCGCCGGGCGTGGTCCTCACCGACATCCCGACCCCGCTCCAGGCGGCCGGTCAGGACCCGTCGTACGTCGGCCGCATCCGCCGCGACGAGACGGTGGACCACGGCCTGGCCCTGTTCGTCTCCAACGACAACCTGCGCAAGGGCGCGGCCCTGAACGCCGTCCAGATCGCGGAACTGGTCGCGGCCGAGCTGACGCGCTGACCCCGCACGACCATGAAGGAGCGCCCACCAACCGGTGGGCGCTCCTTCGTCTGGATGCGGCGGATTGCGGGCAGGCTCACGCTGATCTTCACACCACCACGTTGACGCCCTCTCCTGCCCGAGGGCAGGAGATTCCGGTCAGTACCGCTTGGCGGTACCACCTCGGGTTCCTGTTTCACGGGCCACTGCCGTCCGGTGAGGGACGGTCTTACACGGCCTCCGCAGGCCTGACTTCCCGCCCGTCCGGCGGTAGGCCCGGCAACTCCGTTGCCGCGCCAGGCGATTCTAGCCGTGCCGCTGCGGCCCTTCGGGCCGCTACGGGCAGGATGCCCTACACCTCCATCCTGAAGGGTGGAGCACTGGGCAAGTGTTCGGTAGCGAGGTACGACCAGGGCGGCTACCCGCCGTACTACCGTTCGGGCGCTGACCCCTGCGTACCGGGCGTCGTCATGCCCCCGGGCTCACGCGCGGCCGCCCCGGTCACCGGCGGATATGGACATCGCGCTCCGTGGACGACCCGTGGAAGGATGGCGTAACGCACACATAACGAGGAGATGACCGCGTGCCTGGCACAAACCTGACTCGCGAAGAGGCTCAGCAGCGGGCGAAGCTGCTCACCGTTGACTCGTACGAGGTCGATCTCGACCTCTCCGGCGCGCAGAGTGGGGGAGGGACCTACCGGTCCGTGACCACGGTGCGCTTCGACGTCGCGGAGGCAGGCGCCGAGTCCTTCATCGACCTGGTGGCCCCCACCGTCCACGAGGTGACGCTCAACGGCGACCCGCTCGATGCGGCCGAGGTCTTCGCGGATTCCCGGATCGCGCTGCCCGGCCTGTCGGCCGGCCGCAACGTCCTGCGGGTCGTGGCGGACTGCGCGTACACGAACACCGGCGAGGGGCTGCACCGCTTCGTCGATCCGGTCGACCAGCAGGCGTACCTGTACACCCAGTTCGAGGTGCCGGACGCCCGCCGGGTCTTCGCCTCCTTCGAGCAGCCGGACCTGAAGGCGACCTTCCAGTTCACCGTGAAGGCGCCGACGGGCTGGACCGTCATCTCCAACTCCCCGACACCCGAGCCCGAGGACGACCTCTGGGTCTTCGCGCCGACGCCGCGCATCTCGACGTACATCACCGCGCTGATCGTCGGCCCGTACCACTCCGTGCACAGCGTGTACGAGAAGGACGGCCGGCGCGTGCCCCTCGGCATCTACTGCCGTCCCTCGCTCGCCGAGTTCCTCGACTCGGACGCCATCTTCGAGGTGACCCGGCAGGGCTTCGAGTGGTTCGAGGAGAAGTTCGACTACGCGTACCCGTTCGAGAAGTACGACCAGCTCTTCGTGCCGGAGTTCAACGCCGGCGCGATGGAGAACGCGGGTGCGGTCACCATCCGGGACCAGTACGTCTTCCGGTCCAAGGTGACCGACGCGGCCTACGAGATGCGGGCCGAGACCATCCTGCACGAGCTGGCCCACATGTGGTTCGGCGACCTGGTCACCATGGAGTGGTGGAACGACCTGTGGCTGAACGAGTCGTTCGCCACCTACACCTCCATCGCCTGCCAGGCATACGCACCCGAGTCCCGGTGGCCGCACTCGTGGACCACCTTCGCCAACTCCATGAAGACCTGGGCCTACCGGCAGGACCAGCTGCCCTCCACACACCCGATCATGGCGGAGATCCGCGACCTGGACGATGTGCTCGTCAACTTCGACGGCATCACGTACGCCAAGGGCGCCAGCGTGCTCAAGCAACTGGTCGCGTACGTCGGCATGGACGAGTTCTTCAGGGGCGTGCGGGCCTACTTCAAGCGCCACGCGTACGGCAATACGCGCCTGTCCGACCTGCTGGGCGCCCTGGAGGAGACCTCCGGCCGTGATCTGAAGACCTGGTCGAAGAAGTGGCTGGAGACGGCCGGCATCAACGTCCTGCGCCCGGAGATCGAGACGGACGCCCACGGCGTCATCACCTCCTTCGCGATCCGCCAGGAGGCCCCGGCGCTGCCCGCCGGTGCCAAGGGAGAGCCGATCCTGCGTCCGCACCGCGTCGCGGTCGGCCTGTACGACCTCGACGAGGCGAGCGGCAAGCTGGTGCGCGACGAGCGGATCGAGCTGGACGTGGACGGCGAGCTGACGGCCTTGCCGCAACTGACCGGGCGGCGCCGTCCGGACGTGATCCTGCTCAACGACGACGACCTGTCGTACGCGAAGGTCCGGCTGGACGAGGCGTCCCTCGCCTTCGTCACCGAGCACCTCGGCGACTTCACGTCCTCGCTGCCCCGCGCCCTGTGCTGGGCGTCGGCCTGGGACATGACCCGGGACGCGGAGCTGGCCACCCGTGACTATCTGTCCCTGGTGCTGTCCGGCATCGGCAAGGAGTCCGACATCGGCGTGGTGCAGTCGCTGCAACGGCAGGTGAAGCTGGCGATCGAGATGTATGCCGACCCCGCCGCCCGCGAGGCGCTGCTCACCCGCTGGACGGATGCCACGCTGGCGCATCTGCGCTCCGCCGAGCCGGGCGGCGACCACCAGCTGGCCTGGGCGCGGGCGTTCGCGGCGACCGCCCGTACGCCGGAGCAGCTGGACCTGCTGGAGGGCCTGCTGGACGGCACGCACACGGTCGGGGGCCTGGCCGTGGACACGGACCTGCGCTGGGCGTTCGTGGAGCGGCTGGCGGCGGTCGGCCGGTTCGACGAGACGGAGATCGCGGGCGAGTACGAGCGGGACAGGACCGCGGCCGGTGAGCGGCACGCGGCCACCGCGCGGGCGGCCCGTCCGACGCCGGAGGCCAAGGCGGAGGCGTGGGCGTCGGTCATCGAGTCCGACAAGCTCCCGAACGCCGTCCAGGAGGCCGTGATCGGCGGCTTCGTGCAGAGCGACCAGCGCGAGCTGCTGGCGCCCTACGCGGAGCGGTACTTCGCGGTCGTCAAGGACATCTGGGACGCCCGCTCGCACGAGATCGCCCAGCAGATCGCGGTCGGCTTCTACCCGGCGATCCAGGTGTCCGAGGAGACCCTTCTCCGGACGGACACCTGGCTCGGCTCGGCCGAGCCCAACGCGGCTCTGCGGCGCCTCGTCTCGGAGTCCCGTGCGGGTGTGCAGCGGGCCCTGAAGGCCCAGGCGGCGGACGCGGCGGCGGCAACCGCGTAACCGCAACCGTCACCGGGCCGGACAACCGGGGGGCGCCGCACGCGACGCCCCCCGGTTCCGGACTCACCACCTCGCCCGCCGTTGCTCGCAAGTGACTTAGCCCTAAGCCACTTAACATGAAGTCACCTTCTTGCGGTCTACCCGGGGCCCGGCCGATAATTCCGTAATGACTGCGCAGCTCAATGACCCGGTCGACGCGATCATCGATCAGTGGGCACGGGTACGGCCCGACCTCGACACCGCGGGGATGGAGGTCTTCGGCCGGATCTTCCGGCTCTCCCGCGCGATGGGCGACCGGATGGAGAAGGCATACGCGCGGTTCGGGATCTCGCGCGGCGAGTTCGACGTACTGGCCACCCTGCGCCGCTCCGGCGAGCCCCACACCCTCTCGCCCCGCCGGCTCTCGGCCACCCTCATGCTCACCACCGGCGGGATGACCGGCCGCCTCGACAAGCTGGAGCGGGCCGGGTTGCTGCGCCGCTCCCCCGACCCGTACGACCGGCGCGGGTTGCAGGTGACGCTCACGGACAAGGGGCTGCGACTGGTCGACGAGGCGGTCGGCGCGGGTCTGGCGGAGCAGACGGACGCCCTGTCCGCCCTCGACCCCGAACGGGCCGCCCAACTGACCGACCTGCTGCGCGAGTTGCTCGCGGCCACCGTGCGGGACCGGACCTGAGCGCTCCGCTGGATGTGCCGCGATGGGAAGTGCCGCGATGTGCCGTCGGTCGTCTGCGGCACCATCGTGGCCGGTCGCGCAGTTCCCCGCGCCCCTTCAGGGCGCTGTCGAACCGCAACGGACTTCGCCGAACCTGCTCAGCCCCGGCGGCGCACAGGGGTGTGCGCGGACATGCCGGGGGCGCCGACCTCACCCCGTACGGCGACTGCTCGTACGTAGGGGACGCCGGCGCCCCGGGCGCGCGGATCGGGGTCGGCTCAGGCCCTCGCCTTGGCCTTCGTCACCCGGTGCTTCGACTTGTCCAGGACCATCACCAGCCCCGTGATGACCGCGAACAGCACGAGCGGGGCGAGCACATAGAGGCCCAGCGTCTCGATGACGCTCAGGCCCTTGCCGGGGTCGTCGCCGTCGTCACGGGTGAGCGCGAGCGCGGGGGATGACATGAGCAGCATCATCAGCGTCGTACCGGCGGCCAGGGCGCCGGCGCGCAGGGCGTTCTTCTTGTCCACGGTGCAAAAGTAGCGAACGCCCGAACGCGCCATGCGCCCGGGGTGCCATAGCACGAGGGAGAGCGGGGCAGCGCCAGGGAGAACGGGGCAGCGGCGGGCGGATGAACCCGGGGCCGGGCTCATGCACCCGTGCGCAGGGTCGCCAGCAGGGTGTGCAGTCGGGGTGAGGCGGTCAGTTCCTCCAGGGTCACCGGGCGGCCGTCCGCGTCCGCGATGGGCAACCGCCAGTTCGGGTACTGGTCCCAGGTGCCCGGGAGGTTCTGCGGGCGGCGGTCGCCGATGCCGTCCGGGAGCCAGACGCCGACCAGCCGGGCCGGGGTGCGCAGCAGGAAGCGGTGGACCGCCTGGATCCGCGCCTCCTCGGCGGCCGGCGAGCGGTCGCCCGGCGCCCCTGGGAGCAGCCCGAGGCGGGCGAGCAGGTCCAGCCACTCCCCCGTGTCCGCGGCGGCGGCCGCCCGCTCCTGCGCGGCCGGGTGGGCCAGCAGGCCGAGGCGGTCGCGGAGTTCGACGTGCTCGCCGGTGAGCCGGGCCGCCGTGGGCGGCAGGTCGTGGGTGGTGGCGGTGGCCAGGCAGTCGGCGCGCCAGCGGTCGGGCGGGAGGGGGCGGCCGTCGCCCGCCCAGTCCCGTTCGAACCACAGCACCGACGTGCCGAGCACGCCGTGCCGCTGGAGCGTCTCGCGCACGCCGGGCTCCACGGTGCCCAGGTCCTCGCCGATCACCACGGCCCCGGCCCGGGACGCCTCCAGGACAAGCAGGGCGAGCAGGGCCTCGGCGTCGTACCGGACGTACGTACCCTGCGTCGGCGGCTGCCCCTGCGGCACCCACCACAGCCGGAACAGGCCCATCACATGGTCGATGCGGACCGCGCCCGCGTAGCGGAAGAGGGCGCGCAGGAGATGGCGGTAGGGGGCGTGGCCGCAGCTCGCGAGGCGGTCCGGGCGCCAGGGCGGCAGGCCCCAGTCCTGGCCGAGGGCGTTGAAGGCGTCCGGCGGGGCGCCCACCGACATCCCGGCGGCGACGTACTCCTGCTGGGCCCAGGCGTCGGCGCCCCGGGGGTGCACACCGACCGCGAGGTCGTGCACGATCCCGACCGGCATGCCCGCCTCGCGGGCGGCGCGCTGGGCGGCGCCGAGCTGGGTGTCGGTGAGCCAGGCCAGCCAGGAATGCAGGTCGACGCGGTCGGCCAGTTCGGTGCGGGCGCGGGCGGTGCCGGACGAGCGGGGGTCACGCAGCTCGGGCGGCCAGGTGTGCCAGTCCGAGCCGTGCACCTCGGCGAGCGCGCACCAGGTGGCGTGGTCCTCCAGGGCCCGGCCCTGCTGGGCGAGGAAGTCGGCGTAGGCGGCCTGCCGGCCCGGCGCCGGGGGCACCTCCCGGACCAGTTCCAGCGCCTCACGCTTGAGCCGCCACACCGCGTCCCGGTCGATGAGCGCGCCCTGGTCGAGCACGGTGGCGCGCAGCCGGGCGGCCCGCGCGAGGAGTCCGCGGACGCGGTCACGGTCCTCGACATACGCGAACTCGGGTACGTCCTCCACCCGCAGGTGTACCGGGTCCGGGAAGCAACGGGAGGACGGCCGGTACGGGGAGGGGTCGGTCGGGCTGCCGGGTACGGCCGTGTGCAACGGGTTGACCTGCACGAATCCTGCGCCGACCGTACGTCCTGCCCAGCCGGCCAGCTCGCCCAGGTCCCCGAGGTCGCCCATGCCCCAGGACCGCCGGGACAGCAGCGAGTAGAGCTGGACGAGGAGTCCGTAGGAGCGGGTGGTGGGGGTGGGCAGCCGGTCGGGGGCGACGATCAGATGGGCCTCGGCGGTCCGGCCGTCGGGGGCGGCGGCGGTCAGCAGATGCACCCCGAGCGGCAGGCCCCGCGTGTCTCCCCGCGCCTCCCCGTCCTCCGTCCGCACCTCCAGACAGGTGCCGACGGGCAGGCCGAGGGCGATCTCGCCGTCGCCCGCCCAGTGGACGACCGTCGGCGGCAGCAGCCGTTCGGCGAGGTCGCGCTCACGGTCGGCGAGGGCGGTACGGACGGCTGCCGGGCCGCCGGCGTCGACGCCCAGGGCGCCGAGGGCGGCGATCACGGCACCGGCGGAGGCCGCGACGGTGCGGTCCGGGGACGGACTGTAGAAGGTGGCGACGCCGTGCAACTCCGCGAGCCGGGACAGCTCCCCGTCAAGGGGAGCGTCGCGGGCTTCGCTCATCTACAGCCCCGGCTCGCTGGTCAGCGGGGCCGCATCGGCGAGCGGCGGCTCACTGGTGAGCGGCTCGGCGTCGGGCAGCGGAGGCTCACTGGTCAGCGGCGCCTCGGCGCAGGCACCCTCGGCACTGAAAACACACAACTCGGACTCCCCCTCGCTCTCCCCCGAGGGTTTGAACTGGGCCGGGATCGGATGGTGAACCGCTGCGGCCACGGTGGCCTCCTCGTCAGGTAGGGCATGCGGCGGACACCGAAGCCCTACCCAGCGAACGAGATGGCAGACGTACGGGATGCGGAAACACTCCTCCCGTAGCCTTCTGTCCAGATATGCACCTCAAGATTGCAGCACCGGATAAGCGCGCCCAATTCGGACACAAGCCGAACCCTCACCGGCGCACCGCCAAGCCAAGAAAAACCCTCCCCAGGTAAACAACAGTTGACCTCTCGTTGACATCGTTGGTACTTTCTTCGCCTCAAATCAGGTCGAGGACCCTTGGGGCATTCGGGGAGAACTTGGGGGATGTTCGCTTCGCGAGTTCCTACCCTGCTCTTTCGCGCGAGGAAAGAGCAGGGAAAATGAAGCACAGTACGCACTGGCCGGTGACCGTGGACACCACCAAGGCCGACGGCTGAGAATCCAGGGCCCGAGGGGTGCTGCTTCGGGAGCACCCCTCGTCCCTCCGATGAGCGGTCAGTGAGACCCCATGAAATTCAGTACCAGCCTGCGCGGCGGAAGTGTGCGATGGGCTGCCCCCGTCATTCTCCTCTTGACGGCCCTTTACTATGTGGCGGGAGAAACAGCACCGCTCGCAAGCTATTACCATTACGCACCGAGTATTGTCGCGGAGCCGCTGCAGACTCTCTACGCACTGGCCTATGCGACAGCGGCGGCCCTGGCCTGCTGGGAAAGCGGAAGCCTGCGGAGTGCCCGGATATGGGCGCTGGCGCCCGCTCGTTCGCGTTACCGGATCGCGGCCAATGCCCTCGCACCCGTGATCGCGCTCTCCTGGCTCGTCCTGCTGCTCCCCCCGGCGGTCTCACTGGCGCGCTCGGCGACCGCCCCCAGCCTCGACAGCATGCGTCTGCCGCTCGCGGGCATGGTGCTGTGCGTCGCGCACGCCGTGCTCGGATTCGCCGTCGGCTGCTGGATCCCACGGGTCATCGCCACGCCGATCCTGGCCGTGGCCGACTGGGTCACGGTCGCCTTCACCAGGGCGGTGCAGCCCTACTGGCCTCGCCATGTCTCCGGGCAGTTCGGCTCGATCGGTTTCGGAGAGGTGCCGGACCTCGTCACGGTGGGGGTGCCCGTCCTGCTGGCGGGTGGCGTCGCCGTAGGACTGATGATCCTTTGGCTGCCGTACGGCTGGCGCGCGCTGCGGGTGATGGTCGCGGCCACGGTCGCCGTGGCCGGTGTCCTCGGGGCCTACCGCACCAGCGTCGGCTGGCCGCACACACCGCCCCTGACCGCAGGGCACGTGGAGATGGAGTGCGCGGGCAGTGCGCCGCGTATGTGCGTGCCGGAGTTCAACGCGCCCTATCTGCCGCGGGCCCAGCGCGACACCGCGAAGGCGCTGAGCGCGCTTCGTGACGCCGGGGCGATCTCGTCCTCACCCCGCCTGATCACCGACAGCTACGTCGACGGGCGGGTGCAGAAGCCCTCCACCGACGCCGTGTGGCGCATGATCCTCACCCAGGCGGTGCCGAGCGGTGATGCGGCGTACCAGGTCGTGATGCGGTCCCTGCACTTCCGCTGCAAGAACGTCAGCACCCGCACCGCCCACTCGGTCTGGCTGTGGGCAGCCGAGAAGGCCGGCCAGGAGGAGCAGTACCTCAAGCGCCGTAAGCAGGAGCGCCGGGATCCTGTCGCCCGGAAGCTGGAGCAACTGGTCCGGGCCGACGTGACCCGCGTCCTGGCCGAGCCACGGGCCGAACAAGCCGAGTGGATCAGACAGGCGCTCGACAGCTGTGAGGCGAAGACTCCGTGACGTGGTGGTTCAAGGCCCGCCGGGGCCACCTCCTGCTGCCCCTAGCCGTGCTCGTCTTCGGCGCGGGGCTGTACGCGGTGCAGAGCAACACGGTGTTGCTGCCGTCCCTCACCGGCAGCCCCCGTATCGCGCTCTCCCTCTTCATCCCCGTCCCCCTGCTGGCCTTCCTGATGGCCGCCCTGGAATCCCGGCTCCCCGCGGCCGAGGTCTCCGGAGTCCGGTCCATGACACGGCTCGACAACGCCCTCGTCGCCGTGGTCGTGGCCGCGGCGGTGCTGTGTGCTGTGCTCATCGCCGCCGTGCAGGGCTCGGCGCAGGCCACGACCGCCGGCCGTAACGCGGTGTTCCTGACCGGACTGATGCTGCTCGGCCGGGCCTGGGCCGGTCAGACGGCCGTGATGGTCCCGGTGGGCTGGCTGGTCACCGTCGTGCTCATCGGGTTCCGGGGGAACCTGCCGTACCTCTGGACCGTCATCGCGCTCCCCGCGGACAGCCTGTTCGCGGCGGCCACCTCCCTGGCGGCGTTCGCAGTCGGCCTTGCCGCCCAGATCCGCTCGTCGAGGAGGACAGCGTGACACTCGAACTCAGCAACTGCACCTACGGCTACCGACGCTGGAAGCAGCCGGTACTGCGGAACTTCTCGTACTCCCTGCCGGACGGTCTCACCGTCCTGCTCGGCCCCAACGGCGCCGGCAAGTCCACCCTGCTGAAGCTCGCGGCTTCGGTGACCCGGCCTCAGAAGGGGCAGGTGAGCCTGGACGGCGAGCCCGCAGGCACCTCGGCATACCGGCGGACGGTGGCCTGGATGCCACAGGACATCGTGCCCATGCCCACACTGACGGCGCGCGAGTACGTCGCCTACATCGGCTGGCTCAAGGGCATGAACCGCACCGACGCCTGGAAGCAGGCCCGCAAGGCCCTGGTACGCGTGGAACTGACCGACAAGGCCGACACCCGCACCAGTCGGCTCTCCGGCGGCCAGCTCAGGCGCGTCGGCGTCGCCGGAGCACTCGTCCACGGGGCCCGAGTCCTGCTGCTGGACGAGCCCACCGCCGGCATGGACCCGTATCAGCGCCGTGTCTTCCGCGACATCCTGCGTGGACTGACCGGTGACGTCCGGGTCCTGCTGTCGACCCACGACGTCGCCGACCTCGCGGAGGAGGCCGACCACGTCACCGTCGTGTACGACGGGACGGTCCTCCACCATGGGAACACCGGCACGTTCCTGACCCACACCCCGCCCGGCACCCTGGAAGGACGCGCCGCCGAAGCCGCGTACACCGCCCTGCTCAGGAGCCGGGGAGTCACGGCCTGACCCCGACCCGCCGCTCAGCCCAGGGAGGCCGTGAACTCCCTCCAGGCTTTCGGGGCGAGGAGGAGTATCGGGCCGCCGGGGGTTTTTGAGTCACGGACGGCGACGGCGTGGGGGATGTTGCGGGCGACTTCGACGCAATTCCCCCCGGTGTTGCTGTAGCTGGACTTCACGAAGTCGAACTCAGACATGGGTCAGAACTCCTGGCGAATGGTGTCGATCAGCCGGGCAGAGTCGCGCTGGGCGAGGCTGAGCCGGGCCGTACGCTCGAAGAAGGTGCTGTACGCCCCGCTCTCGGCCTCGTCCTCCACCCACACAGTAGACATGATGGTGTCCGCGTGAACCACGTCCACAGCCTCGCTCTCGGCGAACGAGATGACGGTGAACGGGCCTGTGATGCACGGGTGTCCGCCCGCGCGGAAGGGCAGCACTTGCAGACGGACGTTGGGGAGTTCGGCGACCTTCAGCAGGTGCTCCAACTGCGCACGCATCGTGACCGGGCCGCCGATCAACTGTCGTAGAGCCGCCTCCCAGACGATGGCGTACACCTCAAGCGGGCGCTCGCCGTGCAGGCGTTCCTGTCGGCGCATACGGATATCGACCAGGCGCTCGATCTCGTCAGGATCGTCCCACACCCCCGCGCCTTCACTGACCGCGAGTGAACGTGCGTACTCGGCGGTCTGGAACAGACCAGGAATCAGGGAGAGTTCCCACGTTCGTACGCGACTCGCGGCATCCTCCAGCGCGATGTACTCAGAGAACGTGCCCGGGTGGGGTGAGTCCTGCCACCACCCCTTTGCCTTGCGGCGCTCGCGGTCCAACTTGGCCAGGCCCAGTAGCCGGGCCGCAGCCTCGCGGTCGTCCAGGCCATAGAACTCACAGAGCGCGCGGATGTCCGGGTCCCGCATGGGCACCCAGCCCTGCTCCATCTTCACGATCTTCGAGTTGGTCGCGTTGATGGCATCACCGGCCTGCCGCTGCGTCTTGCCTGCGGCTTCCCGAAGGCGCAACAACTCGCTGCCGAGCCTGCGGCCCAGGACAGTTGAGGTCCGGTTACCCAGTGGTGAGGTACGAGTCACAGCCCAAGTCTGTCCTGTGAGGGCCCACCAAGTCACCCGATGGAGACAATTATCTCCGCCTTCCTTGCATCCGGAACCCGGGGCACCCTACGGTCGGTATTCAATCGCCCACAGAGTGACGCCACTTGGAGGTGCACCGCATGCCCGACGCAAGCCCCGCCCCCGACCCCCTCCTCCACGAAGACCAGCTCGACTACACCCCCTTCCCCCGCAGCGTCTCCCTGGCCCGGCGCCGCGCCGCGCGCCTCGTCAGCGACTGGGGTCACGCACCGCTCGCCGGAGACGTCGCCCTCGTCGTCAGTGAGTTGATGACCAACGCCCTGCTCCATGGCAGCCTTCGTGAACGGCTCATCCGCGTCCGGCTGGTCACCACGCGCACCGCACTCCGCGTCGAGGTCAGCGACCCGCGCGGTGAACGGCTGCCCTGCGTGCGTGACGTGACCGGCGAGGATCAGTTCGGGAGGGGGTTACTGCTGGTCGGAGCACTCGCGGACGACTGGGGCGTGGGGCCGCGGGCCGGTGTGGGCAAGACCGTCTGGGCGGAGTGGAGCCTCCTCCTCACCCTCTGTACAGATCCGCTCGCGCGGCCGGAGGAGTGACGGGAATGGCGCTAGCGTGGGCCCGTGCCGGAAAGGTGCTCGACGAGCGGAAGGGGCGGCCGATGACGATGCCGTACGCGGACGAGGGGGCTCCGCTCATTCCCATGCCGGAACTGAAGCTCCCCGCCCTCCGGCAGGCCGTGGCCACGGTCGCGCCGTCCCGCCTCCCCGAGTTCTTCGAGGACCTCCAGAAGGCGTTCGTACGGGCCGGGGACGAGGACAGCGTCGTACCGATCCGGATGTTCTACCGGCAGTGGGGTGTGGTGATCGAGATCGAGCGGCACCCGCAGACCGCCCGCCGACTGCGCGCCGCCGAGCAGGCCGTCAACAGCCCCGACCCGGCCGTACGTGAACAGGCCATCCGTGATGCCGGCGAGATCGTGCGCGCCGCGCATCGCGAGGTCGCCGGTGGCTGACTGACACTGGGAGCTGTTCCAGGACGATCTGCTGGACGGACTTCCGGACGCGGCCCGCGCCGAGACGGAGCGACTGGCGAACGAGATCGCCGTACGCGAGTCCATGGTCTTCCTGGAAGTCGGCCGCCTACACCGGTCCCGGCCCCGGTGTGCGCGACGAGAGCCGAGGCTTGCTGATGCTCACCTACCTGACCGACGTACAAGGTGAACGGATCGTGATCGTCCAGATCAGCTGGTTCGACTGAAGCACCCATTGGTTCAGCTGAAGCACCCCGTCCACGCCGAAGCACCCCGCGGCTGGACGGGCAGCCACGGGGTATGCGAAGGCCCGGATCCGTCAGGCGGAAATGCCGTCGATCCGGGCCAAGGCGTCGTCCGCGCCGTACGGCTGCAAATAGGGCAGCCAGCGCGGGTCCCTATGGCCGGTGCCGATGATGCGCCAGGCCAGGCCGGTGGGCGGAGCGGGTTTGTGGCGCAGCCGCCAGCCGATCTCGACCAGGTGACGGTCTGCCTTGACGTGGTTGCAGCGGCGGCAGGAGGCCACCACGTTGTCCCAGACGTGCTTGCCCCCGCGGCTGCGCGGGATGACGTGGTCGACGCTGGTTGCGACGCCACCGCAGTACATGCACCGGCCTCCGTCCCGGGCGAACAGCGCCCGACGGGTCAGAGGAACGGGCCCCCGGTAGGGAACCCGAACGAATCGCTTGAGCCGGACCACGCTGGGTGCGGGCACTGTGACGGTTGCGCTGTGCATGAAGGCGCCGGACTCCTCAAGGCAGACTGCCTTGTTTTCGAGGACGAGCACGAGCGCGCGGCGGAGCGGTACGACACCGAGCGGCTCGTACGACGCGTTGAGGACCAGGACATGCGGCACGGATGCCTCCTTGTACGCCGGCGACGCGTGGCTCGCGCCGGGACGATCTGCAGTCAGTCTCCCCTCATGCCTGGTGAAAGCGCCACCATGTCCCGGTAACGGGCTGGGAGTGTTTTCGACCACACCTGGATTCATCCCCCCGATCACGGCCTGTTCAAGCCCACGTGAGCCCGGTCTCTCCCGCGCACAAGGCGCGGCCCACACACAATGCCCCGTTAGTGTGTTGGTTCTGCCCGTCCGGTGAGCATTCCGTGATCTCGGCGATCTCGGCGATCTTCGGTGTCTCGGCGATCTTCGGTGTCGCGGCCGTCTCGGCGTCGTCTCGGCGATCTCGACGTCCTGGACCACTACCCCGACGATCCCGACCGCCGGGCCGGAGGCAGACCCTGCACCTGGAGGTACCCGCCGTGTCCTTGTCCGCCGCCCTGACGGCCGCCGCCGCGTCACCGTCGCCGTCTCCCTCGGAGTCGACGACGGTGACGGTGCCCACGCTCCAGGACGCCCAGGAGAGCGCGACCAACGCCGCCAGCTGGGTCGAGCAGAACTGGTCGACCTGGCTCGCCATCGGGCTCAGGGTCCTGCTCATCCTGGTGGTGGCGGCGGTACTGAGAGTGGTGGTGCGCCGGGCGATCACCAAGCTGATCGACCGTATGAACCGGACGGTCCAGGCGGTCGACGGGACGGCGCTGAGCGGGCTGCTGGTCAACGTCGAGCGCCGCCGCCAGCGCTCGCAGGCGATCGGCTCGGTACTCAGGTCGGTGGCGTCGTTCCTGATCCTCGGCACGGCGGCGCTGATGATCCTGTCCACGTTCCAGATCAACCTGGCCCCGCTCCTCGCCTCGGCCGGTGTCGCGGGTGTGGCGATCGGTTTCGGCGCCCGCAACCTGGTGACGGACTTCCTCTCCGGTGTCTTCATGATCCTGGAGGACCAGTACGGCGTCGGCGACCAGATCGACGCGGGCGTCGCCACCGGCGAGGTCATCGAGGTCGGCTTGCGGGTGACCAAGCTGCGCGGCGCCGAGGGCGAGATCTGGTACGTCCGCAACGGCGAGGTCAAGCGCATCGGCAACCTCTCGCAGGGCTGGGCGACGGCCGGGGTGGACGTGACGGTGCGGCCCACCGAGGACCTGGACCGGGTGAAGGCCACGCTGGCCGAGGTGGCCGAGCAGATGGGCAAGGAGGAGCCCTGGAACGAGCTGCTCTGGGGCCCGATCGAGGTGCTCGGCCTGGACAGCGTCCTGGTCGATTCGATGACGATCCGGGTCTCCGCCAAAACGATGCCGGGCAAGTCGCTGTCCGTCGAGCGTGAACTGCGCTGGCGGATCAAGCGGGCCTTCGACGCTGCGGACATCCGGATCGTGGGCGGGGAGCCCACGGCGACGGAGGCCCCGGCACCCGACCCGACGGCGTCCGTGGCGCCCCCGTCGGCGTTCGGCAACGCCGGGTCCCCCCAGTCCGAGGCGGCGACCCCGATCGCACCCCAGCGCCCGCCGACGAAGTAGGGCGGCCGGAGGCGGATCGGTAGGGCGGCCGGAGGCGGATCGGTGCGGCACACTCGTTCGAGTGACGGCGGGCGCCGTTCCTCCACCGCGGGCCGTTCGGACCCTTCATCGTTCTGCCGGGGCACCCAGCGCGGGCTTAGCCTGGCACCAGCGGGACAAGGAGAACCAGCGATGAGCGCCGAACCGATCATGGAGCCGGTCATGACGCAGGTGGACCCCATCGACCTGTTGAGCGCGATCGAAGAGGCATCGCGGGTGCCGATTCGACCGGAGTACGTCGAGGGGACGGTCATCGTGCCGCCGCAGCCGAACGACAACCACAACCACGGTGCCTTCGAGCTGTGCTACCAGCTCCGTACGGCCGGATTCGACCTCGTGGGCATGGGCAACGGTTATCGTGCCGCACACCAGGACGGCAGCACGATGGCGCTGGTCGTTCCGGACTTCTACGTGCGCCGACGCAAGGCATCCGAACTCGACGAGTCGTACCGGAGAGCCCACAAGGGCTGGTACCCCATCGACATGCTCGCTCTCGT
The DNA here is from genome assembly GCF_053601275.1 of Streptomyces sp. NPDC004752. Classification (NCBI taxonomy): domain Bacteria; kingdom Bacillati; phylum Actinomycetota; class Actinomycetes; order Kitasatosporales; family Streptomycetaceae; genus Streptomyces; species Streptomyces sp. NPDC004752. The sequence continues at coordinate 97,660 of NZ_JBSGBN010000009.1, forward strand.
CGGCGAGGTGACGTCGAGCAACCACTGGGCGGACACCAGCCCCAAGCTCCGTACCTACGCCGCCGCGGGTGTTCCGGTCTACGTCCTGATCAACCGGGACACCGCCACGGTTCACTGCCACACGGGCCCGGTTCTCCCGGGTGAGGGCCCGGCCAAGGCGTACTACAGCGAGGAGGACAAGGTCGACCTGGGCGCGCCCCTCCCCCTTCCCGCCCCCTACCCCACCCTGGACACCACTCCGTTCCTCGCGGACTGAGCGCACCCGGTCCGCTCACTCCGTTCACCCCGCTTCGGGCGGAGCCCGCGGGTAACGGGTGGGGCGCCGCCATGGCCCTCGCTCGACGCCCGCCGTAGCCCTGCCCTCTCCTGACACCCCCTTCCTCTTGACGCCCCCTTCGTGGCCGCTTACGTTCTCCTGCCATCAGGAAACTTTCCTAACAGTGGTCCCGGTGGACAGGACGAGTGGACATGACACCCGGGCCGCTGGAAGGCTGGACGGCTGGAAGGGCAGGTGTCGACACAGATGGCAGGATCCGCCGGCCCGCCGGGCACCCCGCGCGTCCTGCGAGCCATGAACGATCGCGCCGCTCTGGATCTGCTGCTGGAGCACGGCCCGCTGTCCCGCACCCGGATCGGCAGGCTCACCGGCCTGTCCAAGCCGACCGCCTCCCAGCTGCTGGCCCGGCTGGAGGCGGCCGGGCTGGTGCTGGCCACCGGCACCAGCGAGGGCCGCCCGGGCCCCAACGCCCAGCTGTACGCGGTCAACCCGACCGCCGCGTACGCCGCCGGACTCGACGTCACCACGGGCCACATCCGCGCCGCCGTCGCCGACATCACCGGACACACCGTCGGCGCGTACGAGCTGCCCACCCCCGGCGGACGTCCGGCGCGGCCCGTCGTACGCCAGGTGACCGACGCGCTGGACGGCGCCGTGCAGGCCGCCGGGCTGGCCCGCGACGATCTGCGCCGGCTCGTCATCGGCACCCCGGGCGCCTTCGACCCGGTCACCGGCCGGCTGCGCTACGCCTCCCATCTGCCCGGCTGGCACACCCCGGCGCTGCTCGACGAACTCGCCGCGGCCCTGCCGATGCCGGTCGAGTACGAGAACGACGTCAACCTCGTCGCCATCGCCGAGCAGCGGGTCGGCGCGGCCCGCGGGCACGGCGACTTCGTGCTCCTGTGGAACCAGGTGGGCCTGGGCGCCGCCCTGGTCCTCGGCGGCCGGCTGCACCGCGGCTGGACCGGCGGCGCCGGCGAGGTCGGCTTCCTGCCGGTGCCGGGCACGCCCCTGCTGCGCCAGGTCGCCAAGGCCGACAGCGGCGGCTACCAGGAACTCGCCGGTTCCCAGGCGCTGCCCCGGCTGGCCCGGGAGCTGGGCATCACGGACGTGCCGGGCGGACCGTACGCGGAGGTCGCCGCCCGGCTCGTGGCCCGTGCCGCCGACCGGGCCGACGGGCCCTACCGGGAGCTGCTGCGGACGTACGCCACCCGGCTCGCCACCGGACTCGCCTCGCTCGTCGCCGTCCTCGACCCCGAACTCGTCGTCCTCAGCGGCACCGTGCTGGCCTCGGGCGGCGAGGTGCTGCGCGCCCTCGTCCAGGCCGAACTGGAGGAGCTGGCCGCGTCCCGCCCGCGCCTCGTCGTCGGCGAAGTCCGGGAACACCCCGTGCTGCGCGGCGCGTTGGAGAGCGCGCTCGCCACCACCCGCGACGAGGTCTTCGACACCTCACGCTGAGCCCCGCACCACTCTGTCCCGCACTGCCCGCACCGCCCGCACCGCCCTTTCCCGCACCGTCCTTCCCGTACCGCCCTTTCCCGCACCGCCCTTCCCGCACCGCCCTTCCCGCACCGCCCTTTCCCGCACCGCCCTTCCCGTACCGCGCGGCCCCAGGGAGACCCCGCCATGCCCCGACCACGCTCCTCGCTCTCGTCCGCTTCGCGCTGTCGATGGCGTTCACCGCGTTCCCGATGCGGCGCCGGGGCGGTCTCGTCCAGGCAGGTGACCGACCATGACCCAGATACATGACCCAGATATCGGCCAAATCCCCGGGGACGCCCGCGTCCGTCTCCGGCCACCCGACGCACCGAGTCCCGCTTCCATGGCCGCAATCCATCGCTGATGCCGGGGATCTCGCGCTGGTGCCGGGGATATGGGCGCTGCCGCCGCCCCCGCAGGTCGTCATCGTCCCGGCGCCCACCACACCGGCCGGAACCTCACCACGGCCGTGACCTTCCCGGTCATGGCCCCGTCATCCTCGTGTTCTTCTCTATCCAGAAGGCGTTCTTCGTCGCCCAGAAGGCGTTCGTCGCAGGTGTCACACTCACCGGAGTGAAGGGTTGATGGCATGAAACTCACCGTGGTCGGCGGAGGCTCGACCTACACGCCCGAACTGATCGACGGATTCGCGCGGTTGAGGGACACCCTGCCCGTCGCGGAACTGGTCCTGGTGGACCCGGCGGCCGAGCGCCTGGAACTGGTCGGCGGACTGGCCCGACGTATCTTCGCCAAGCAGGGGCACCCCGGCCGGATCGTCACCACCGCCGACCTGGACGCGGGCGTCGAGGGCGCCGACGCGGTCCTGCTCCAGCTGCGCGTCGGCGGCCAGGCCGCCCGGCAGCAGGACGAGACCTGGCCGCTGGAGTGCGGCTGCATCGGCCAGGAGACGACCGGCGCCGGCGGCCTCGCCAAGGCGCTGCGCACGGTGCCGGTGGTCCTGGACATCGCCGAACGCGTCCGCCGCCGCACCCCGAACGCCTGGATCATCGACTTCACCAACCCGGTCGGCATCGTCACCCGCGCGCTGCTCCAGGCCGGGCACCGGGCCGTCGGGCTGTGCAACGTGGCGATCGGCCTCCAGCGGAAGTTCGCGGCCCTGCTCGACGCCGCCCCGCGGGACATCCACCTCGACCACGTGGGCCTCAACCACCTCACCTGGGAGACCGGCGTGCGGCTCGGCGGCCCCGAGGGCGACGATGTGCTGCCGCGGCTGCTCGCCCGGCACGGCGACACCATCGCCACCGATCTGCGCCTGCCCCGGCCGCTGCTCGACCGCCTCGGCGTGGTCCCCTCGTACTACCTGCGGTACTACTACACGCACGACACGGTGGTACGGGAGCTGCGCACCAAACCCTCCCGGGCGGCCGAGGTCGCCGAGCTGGAACGGCGGCTGCTGGAGATGTACGGCGACCCGGCCCTGGACGAGAAGCCGGCGCTGCTCGCCAAGCGCGGCGGCGCCTACTACTCGGAGGCCGCGGTCGACCTGGCGGCGGCGCTGCTGGGCAATCATTCCAGCGGGCCCGCAGGGCCCTCGTTCGAGGGTGGTGGTGGGCGACGGGCGGGAAGCCCGTACCAGGTGGTGAACACCCACAACCGGGGGACGCTGCCCTTCCTCCCGGACGACGCGGTGATCGAGGTGCAGGCCGCGGTCGGCCCGAAGGGCCCGGTGCCGCTGCCGGTGCCGACGCTCGACCCGCTGTACGCGGGGCTGGTGGCGAACATGACCGCGTACGAGGACCTGGCTCTCCGGGCGGCGCTGCACGGCGGCCGGGACCGGGTGTTCGCGGCGCTGCTGTCGCACCCTCTGATCGGCCAGTACGAGTACGCCGAAGACCTCACCGACCGGCTGATCGCGCACAACCGGGAGCACTTCGCGTGGGCCTGACCGCGAGCGTCCTCGCCATCGACGCGGGCAACAGCAAGACCGATGTCGCGGTGGTGGCGGCGGACGGGACCGTCCTCGCCACCGCCCGCGGCGGCGGGTTCCGGCCGCCCGCGGTGGGCGTGAGCACGGCCGTCGACGCGGTGGCGGAGGCGGTCGCGCGGGCCTACGCCGCGGCCGGCGTCACCTCCGTGACGCATGTCTCCGCGTGTCTGGCGAACGCCGATCTGCGCGTGGAGGAGGAGCAGTTGGCCGCCGCGCTGCACGCGCGCGCGTGGGGCGGCACGGTGGAGGTGCGCAATGACACCTTCGCGATCCTGCGGGCGGGCGTGGCCGAGCCGCGCGGCGTGGCGGTGGTCTGCGGCGCGGGCATCAACTGCGTCGGCATGCGGCCCGACGGCCACACCGCCCGCTTCCCGGCGATCGGCCGCATCTCCGGTGACTGGGGCGGCGGCTGGAGCCTCGCGGAGGAGGCCCTGTGGCACGCGGCACGCGCGGAGGACGGGCGCGGCGCGCCGACCCGGCTCGCCCGGACCCTGCCCGCCCACTTCGGCCTGGACTCCATGTACGCCCTCATCGAGGCGCTGCACCTGCAACACGTCGCGTACGGTCGCCGGTACGAGCTGACCCCGGTGCTGTTCGCGACGGCGGCCAAGGGGGACGCCGTCGCCCGGTCGATCGTGGACCGGCTGGCCGACGAGGTGGTGACCATGGCGACGGTGGCGCTGACCCGGCTCGACCTGCTGGACGAGGAGGTCCCGGTGCTGCTGGGCGGCGGCGTCCTCACCGCCGGTCACCCCCAACTCGACGACGGGGTCCGGAACTTGCTGGCGGCGCGCGCGCCGAGGGCGGCGGCCCGGGTGGTGACGGCGAGACCGGTGCTGGGGGCGGCGCTGCTGGGGCTGGACCGATTGCACGCGAACCCCGGAGCCCAGCAGCGCACGCGAGCACACTGGGAGCCGTCAACGTCTCGGCCGTGAACGGACCGAGCTTGTTGGCTCGGGTCAGCCACACCGATTCATGCGCGCCGCGGCGTGATCGGGGGCGGCGGGTCCGGAGGGCGTGGAACCGAACCGATTCCCCCCGCGTATTCATGGGCAAGGGGCGGTGAAGAACTCGGCGCCACGCCGTAGGCAACCGCTGTGATCCGATCAAGATCCAGTGAAGGCCGGTGCGGATATCGGTCCCTGCGGCGATACTTGGCGGCGACGATGACCATGGGGGAGGTCGAGGTGACACATCCGCCGGAGAGCAGTGCGGCGCCACCGGGGGCGGGCCCGGCGCCCGGCCTGCCCACCATGCCCGCCATGCCGCCGCGGCCGGCGTCGCCCGCACCGCCCGCGGGTCCCGCCTCGTCGGCGCGGCGCACCGCCTTCGCCGAGGGCGTGGACCGGCTGCGCGGCGCCGCGACCACCGAACCGGGCCGTCTGCGCATCATCGGTGCCGTACTCGCCCTGCTGGTCGTCGCGTTCGGCGCGGTCACCGCCTGGCAGACCTACGACCGCGCGTCCGCCGCGGACGACGTGCTGAACCGCAGCCAGCCGCTCAGCTCGGACGCGGCCGACATCTACCGCTCGCTCGCCGACGCCAACACGGCCGCTTCCAGCGGATTCCTGGCGGGCGGCCAGGAGACCGCCGCCGCCGGCCGCCGGTACGAGAGCGACATCCGCACGGCGGCGGAGAAACTGGTCACGGCCGCCGCCAACTCGGAGCCGGAGTCCCCCTCCGGGCTGGCCATAGCCAAGCTCAACCGGCTGCTGCCGGAGTACAAGGGCCTGGTCGAGCGGGCGCGCGTCTACAACCGGCAGGGCTACCCGGTGGGCGGCGCCTATCTGCGGCTCGCCAACAGCAGGATGCAGGACCAGATGCTGCCCGCGGCCGAGAAGCTGTACACGTCGGAGAACGAGCGGCTGAAGGCCGACTACGGGGACGCGACGCCCTACCCGTGGGCGGCGATAGCCCTCGGCGTCGTTGCCCTGGGCGCGCTGGCCTGGGCCCAGCACCGCACGTACCGGCGCACGAACCGGGTCCTCAACCACGGCCTGGTGGCAGCCACCGGCGCCGCCACGATCGTCCTGCTCTGGCTGGTCGTCGGTCACTCCGTCGCCCGGGCCGGGCTCAACGGCTCCTACGACCACGGCGTCCGCTCGCTGAACGCGCTGCACGACGCCCGCATCGCCTCCCTGAAGGCCCGTGGCAACGAGAACCTGAGCCTGGTGGCCCGCGGCGCCGACACCGTCAAGGTCGGCAAGCAGACCTACGACAAGTACTCCTACGACTTCGACCGGAACATCGCCGCCCTCGGCAAGAGCCTGGCCGAGGCGAAGCGGCTCGCCGACGACACCGTGGGCGGCAAGCCGGTGGCCGCGGCCGAGGGTGACATGACGGTGTGGAAGCAGCGCCACGCCTCGGTCCGCACCGAGGACGAGAACGGCAACTATCAGGAGGCCCTGGACAAGGTGATCGGCGCCAAGGGGGCGACCGGCGAGTGCTTCGACGGCGTGGACGCCAACCTGAAGACGGCGCTGGCGCACGAGCGGGACGAGTTCAGGCAGTCGGCGCGCGACGGGCTGCGCGCGATGGGCTTCCTGCCCGCCGGTGCCGCGGTCCTCGCCGTCCTGGGCGCGGCGGGCGCGGTGCTCGGCATCGGGCGCCGGCTGTCGGAGTACCGGTGAGAGGGGCGTGACGATGAACGCACGCGGAGAGCGCGGGCGCCGGGCCTCGCTGCGGGGCTGGGGCGGCGTCGGCGCGATGGCGGCCGGCTGCGCCCTGGCGCTGGCGGCCGTCCTGCTGCTGCCGCTGACCCAGTCGTCCGGCGATCCGGACGACGGGTCGTCGGCCGGCGCCGGGCACATCGCCGCGGGCCGTCAGGCGCGGGTCGACGCCTGCGAGGACCCGGAGAAGCAGACGCTGTCCCCGTCGGGCGCGGACGGCCCCACCATCGACGCCATCAAGGCCCGCCAGGGCGCCAAGCGGAAGCTGATCGTCGGCGTCGACCAGAACAGCTACCGCTGGGGCTACCGCAACCCGAACACCGAGGGCGCGGAACTGGAGGGCTTCGACATCGACCTGGCGCACCGGATAGCCGAGGACCTCCTCGGCGACCGGAACGCGGTCCAGTTCAAGGCCATCCCGACCAACCAGCGCATCCCCGCCATCGAGGACGGCCGGGTCGACATGGTCGTCCGCACCATGACCATCGCCTGCGACCGGCTGTCCGATGTCGCCTTCTCCGCCCCGTACTTCAAGACCGGCCAGCAGGTGCTGGCGCCCAAGTCGTCGTCGATCACGGGATACGACGACTCGCTGGCGCACCGGCGGATCTGCACGGCGACCGGTTCGACGGCGTACACCAGGCTGTCCCAGGACAAGCAGAACGGCCGGCTGCCGTCCTCCACGGACACCTCCGTCACCGTGCCCAACCAGCTCGACTGTCTGGTGCAGCTCCAACTCGGCGCGGTGGACGCGGTGGTGACGGACGGCGCGCTCGCCGCGAGCCAGGCCGCCCAGGACCCCACGGTCGAACTGAAGGGCGCCGCGTTCACCACCGAGTACTACGGCGTGGCGATGAAGAAGGACGCCGACGATCTGGTACGCCGGGTCAACCGGATCCTGGTGGAGTACCGGGCGGACGGCTGGCAGCGGTCGTACGACGAGTGGCTGTCGGCGACCCTGGGGAAGAACGCGGCGCCGTCCAGGCCACCGGCGCCGGAATATCTGCGCACCGGCTGAACGGGCGTCGGCCCGCCGATCTTTGGGCAGACCTTCGACCGAGCACCCCGAACAACCCGACACCCCCAACGACCCGAGACCCCCAACAAGCCCGAAACCCCGAACGACCCACCACCCCGAACGACCCGACACCGCGAACAACCAACACCCCGAACGACCGATAGACCCCCGAACAGAGACCAGGACCACACAGCAGCGAGAGGTGATCGATGGGCGTCACGGACCCCGCCGGGCCGGTGATGGACCGGGACGAGGTGGACCGTGCGCTGGCGCGGCTCGGCGCGGAGCACGAGGCGATCGAGACCTCGCTGCTCGCGCTCCAGGACCACGCGGGCCGCAGACTGCTCGAAGGCGCCGAGCTGACCGGCACGACCAAGGAGCGCTGGTCGGCCGCGGAGGCGTCGATCACGCTGCTGTGGGCCTACTTCGACGCGTACACGGCCGCGCTGCGCACCGCCCGGGAAATCCGCGCCCGGCGGCGCTGGTCCAGCCGTGAGGACCTGGTGGAGCTGACCGAGCTGCTGCGCGGCGAGTCCGTCACGGTCGCGGACGGCGCCGTGGCGGGCGTGAACGTGCCGGCCCTGACCGGCGCCGGCCGGCTCAGCCAGAGCTTCACCCTGGCGGGCCTGGTGGACCGGATGAACGAGCTGTACGCGTCCTCGCTGGACATGGTCGTCGCCGCCGACGCGATCTGGTCGGCGCTGCCCGCCCGCATCGATCTGCTGGCCGCGGAGCTCCAGCGCACCCGCAAGCTGGCGCACTCGGTGGGGGTACGTCCGGGCGAGCACCCGGCGGGCGACGACCTGGAGCGCATCACCCGCACGCTGACCCGGCTGCGCGAGGACGTCGTCTGCGACCCGCTCGCCTTCTGGGTTCCGGCGCAGGGCAGTTCGGCGCCGGGCGGCGGCCGGCCGGACACGACGGTGTACGACCGGGAGGCGCGCGCCCTGGAGGACGTACGCCGCGAGATCGACGCCGTGCTGACGGTGCGCCAGGACGCGGAGGCCCGGCTGATCAGGCTGCGGGACGTGCTGTCCCGCGCGGACCGCACGCTCGCCGAGGCGCGCACCGCGCGCGGCGAGGTCCTCGCGAAGATCGCGGCGACGGAGGTGCCGGTGGTCAGCGGGCCGCCGACCGTGCTCCAGGAGCAGCTGGTGACGGCCGCCGAGTACCGCAGGCAGGCCCAGTGGCACCGGCTGTCCCCGCTCCTTGAGTCCCTGGAGCAGAAGGCGGAGGACGAACTGCTGCGCGCCCGCGACTCGCTCACCGCGGTGACCGCGCCGCTCGCGGTCCGCGCGGAGCTGCGCGGTCGGCTCGACGCGTACAAGGCGAAGGTCGCCCGGCATGGGCTGGCCGAGGACCCGCTGCTCGTCGAGCGGTACGACGCGGCACGGCGCATGCTGTGGAGCGCGCCGTGCGATCTGCGCGTCGCCGAGGAGGCGGTGCTGCGCTACCAGCGGGCCGCCGTCGAGCAACTCGCCGCGGCACGGGTGCCGGAGCAGGGCGGTCCGCAGGACCGGAGGGGGAGTGGCCAGCCATGAGTCAGCCGGGACAGACGTGCCAGCGGCCGTCCTGCGGGGGCACGTACGAGGACATGGGCGGCGGTGAGCTGTACTGCGACACCTGTGGCCTGGCCCCGGTCGTGTCGGCGACCGGGATGGTCGGCTCGCCGCCCACCGGGATCACCGCCCGGGGCCACGGCTCGGGCTCCGCAGGCAGCGCCGGTTCCCGCTCCGGCAGCCGCAGTTCGCGTACGTCGTCCCAGTCGTCCCAGTCGTCGAAGACATCGCAGTCGTCGAAGTCACGGCGCTCGGTGTCGGGACGGCTGTCGCGCTCCCTGTCGGGCAGGGCGACCAGTCGCTCGGTGTCGGTGCGCAGCTCCGGCTCGGCCGCCGGTCCGTCGGGGCGCAGCCGGCTGGGCGCGGGTCTGGTGACGGTGCCGCAGGTGCCACGGCCCGATCCGCGGACGATGGTGCTGGACCACCCCGAGGTGCCCGAGCGCAAGCGGTTCTGCTCGCGCTCGGACTGCGGGGCGCCGGTGGGGCGCTCCCGCGGCGACCGGCCGGGCCGCACGGAGGGCTTCTGCACCAAGTGCGGGCACCCGTACTCGTTCGTGCCCAAGCTGCGGACGGGCGACGTCGTGCACGGCCAGTACGAGGTCGTGGGCTGTCTGGCGCACGGCGGTCTGGGCTGGATCTATCTGGCGGTGGACCGCGCGGTCTCCGACCGCTGGGTGGTGCTCAAGGGCCTGCTCGACACGGGTGACCAGGACGCGATGGAGGCGGCGATCTCCGAGCGGCGCTTCCTCGCGGAGATCGAGCACGCCAACATCGTGCGGATCTACAACTTCGTGGAGCATCTCGACCAGCGCACCGGCTCCCTCGACGGCTATATCGTCATGGAGTACGTCGGCGGCAAGTCGCTCAAGGAGATCGCCAACGCCCGCCGCACGCCGGAGGGCAGACGCGATCCGCTGCCGGTGGAGCAGGCGTGCGCCTACGGCATCGAGGCCCTGGAGGCGCTCGGCCATCTGCACAGCCGCAACCTGCTGTACTGCGACTTCAAGGTGGACAACGCGATCCAGACCGAGGACCAGCTCAAGCTGATAGACATGGGCGCGGTGCGCCGGATGGACGACGACGAGTCGGCCATCTACGGCACGATCGGCTACCAGGCGCCGGAGGTCGCGGACGTGGGTCCCTCGGTCGCCTCCGACCTGTACACGGTCGGCCGGACGCTGGCCGTCCTGACCTTCGACTTCCAGGGCTACACGACGGTTTTCAGGGACTCCCTGCCCGACCCCGACACCGTCGATGTCTTCCGGCGGTACGAGTCCTTCTACCGGCTGCTGGTGCGCGCCACCGACCCGGACCCGGCCCGCCGGTTCGCCTCCGCGCAGGAGATGACCGAGCAGCTGACGGGCGTGCTGCGCGAGGTGGTGTCCCTCCAGACGGGCCGGGCGCGGCCCGCGCTGTCGACGCTGTTCGACCCCGAACTGAAGGTCACGGACACGGAGTTGTTCCCGCGGCTGACCGAGGATGTGTCGCGGCTGGGGGCGCGGGTGGTGATGGCCGGGCGGTGGGGCCGCAGGTCCGCGTCCGGCGCGCCGTCCGGCGGCGCCCCCGGGGCGCCCCTCCCGTCCGCCACCGGGACCCGGACGGCCCTCGGCACCGCCCCGACAACTCTCGCCCCCGCCGCGGGAGTTCTCGCCCCTTCTTCGGCGGCCCTCGGCGCCACCGCGGGTGCCACAGGCGTCACAAACGGCGCGGAGGGCATCGTCCGCCCCATCGCCGCCCCCGCCGCCGCCCTCGCCCTGCCGGTGCCGCACGTCGACCCGGGCGACCCCAACGCCGGCTTCCTGGCGGGCCTGCTGGCCTCAGCGCCGGGCGAGCTGATCACCGCGCTGGCCGCGGCGCCGCAGCAGACCGTGGAGACCCGGCTGCGCCAGGTCCGCGCCCACCTGCAGAACGGCGACTTCGAGACGGCGCTGACCGCGCTGGCACAGCTGGTCGACGAACGGCCCGACGACTGGCGGGTGGTCTGGCACCGTGGCGTGACCGCGCTGGTCACCGGCGACTTCGAGGGCGCCGCGCTGGCCTTCGACGCGATCTACGACGCCTTCCCGGGCGAGGCCGCGCCGAAGCTGGCGCTCGGCCTGTGCGCGGAGGTGCTCGGCCAGTTGGACAACGCCGCCGAGTACTACCGCCTGGTGTGGTCGACCGATCCGAGCTATGTGAGCGCCGCGTTCGGTCTGGCCCGCGTCCAGTTGGCCGCCGCGGACCGCGGTGGCGCGGTGCGGACGCTGGAGTCGGTGCCGGAGTCGTCCATCCACTACACGGCGGCGCGCGTGGCGGCCGTACGGGCACGGCTGCGGCAGCGCACGGCGAGCGCCGGGGACGTACCCTTCCTGGACGACCTGACCGCCGCCGCCGTCCAGGTGGAGGCCCTGGACGCGTACGGTCTCGACCCGGCGCGCCGGGAGCAGTTGTCGGCGGAAGTACTCGGCTGCGCGCTGGACTGGATACTCTCCGGGGGCCAGGCTTCAACCGGGCCCGCAGCCGGCGGGCGGGTGCTGCTGGGCAACGAACTGGACGAGCAGGGCCTCCGCTTGGGCCTGGAGCGCTCGTACCGCACGCTGGCCCGGCTCGCGCCCGGCGGCGAGGAGAGGATCGACCTGGTGGAACGGGCCAACCGTTACCGCCCTCGGACGTGGGTGTAGTTGATGTCGCACATGCCCCAGCAGGCCGCGCTGTCGAAGTGCCCGAGCTGCGCGGAGCCGCTTGAGTCGGGTGACCGTTTCTGCGGTGCGTGCGGGTACGACCTTTCGGTGGTGCCCGCCCCGCCGCAGGACCACCCGACGCTCACCATGGACGCCTCGGGCCGTTCCGATCCGGACGGCGTGGCCTGGCCCGTCGCCCCCGAGACGGACAGCTCCGGCACACCCGCGGCGGTCCATCTGCCGACCGATCTGCCGGGCACCGACTCGGGCGGCGCCCCGCTGCGCGCACCGGCGCCCGCCGGCGGGCCCGCGGGCCCGGGGGTGCGGTTCGACCGGCCGCAGGAGCCCGAGGAGTACCGGCTGCAGGCCCCGGATCCGCGGGTGGCCGTCGAGTCCACCGCGTCCGCGGAGGCCGCGAAGGTGTGCGTGGCCTGCCGGGCGGGCCGGGTCGACGACGACGGCTACTGCGAGAACTGCGGGCATGCCCAGCCGCGCGAACGTGACCACGTGGAGCGGGAGTCGGGTCCGATCGCCGCGGTCAGCGACCGCGGTCTGCGGCACCACCGCAACGAGGATGCCTTCGCCGTCGGCCACACCGCGCTGCCCGACGGCTCGCCGGCGTCGGTCGCGGTGGTCTGCGACGGGGTGTCCTCGGCGACCCGCCCCGACGAGGCGTCACTGGCCGCCTCGCAGGCGGCGGGCGAGGCGCTGCTCTCCGCCCTGCCGCGGGGCACGCATCCGCAGCAGGCGATGCACGAGGCGATCGTCGCGGCCTCGCAGGCCGTCAACGCGCTGGCGGACGAGCCCGGCGGTGACCGCGAGCACGCCCCCCATCAGAACGCCCCGGCCTGCACGATCGTCGGCGCGGTGGTCACCTCCGGGCTGCTGGTGGTCGGCTGGGTCGGCGACAGCCGCGCCTACTGGGTGCCGGTGGACCGCGGCGCGCCGTCGGCCCGGCTCACCGAGGACGACTCGTGGGCCGCGCAGATGGTCGCGGCCGGCCTGATGAGCGAGGCGGAGGCGTACGCCGACGAGCGCGCCCACGCGATCACCGGCTGGCTCGGCGCGGACGCCTACGAACTGGAGCCGCACACCGCATCCTTCAAACCGGACCGGCCGGGCGTCGTGGTGGTGTGCACGGACGGCCTGTGGAACTACGCCGAGACGGCCGAGGAGTTGACCGAGGCCATGCCCCTGGACGCCGCCGTGCGTCCCCTGCACAGCGCCCGGGTGCTGGTCGGCCACGCCCTGGACGGCGGGGGCCACGACAACGTAACAGTGGCCGTCGTGCCGTTCCCGGCCGCGCCGCAAGGGGCAGGATCGGCCTGAGAGCTGCGAACAGAATGGGAGTCCGATCAGCGTGCGGCGTCTGGTGCGTGCGATCGCAAGGCGCCGGAAGGTCCTCGTAGCGGAGCTACTAGGGCGTTTCGGCAACGCCGCGAGCGTGCGTGCCAGGCGTCGCGCGCCGGGCGCCCATTCTGTTCGGGGCTCTGCGAGGGGCCGCGGACGGTCGGGCCCCGGCGGAACGTGGGGACGGTCCGCAGCCGAGTCGCCGCCCACGAGACCCGTGGGTTCAAAGGGGGAGCAGAGTAGGCATGGCCAATTTCTCGAAGTCGAACGTGCCACAGTTCTCGATGGACGTGTACCAGAACGAGTACCTGCCCGAGGGCGGCCGTGAGGTCAACGCGATCGTGACCGTGACCGCGACCGGCGGCGGCACCATCGGCAGCGCGGTCGCTGCGCCCCACCTGTACGCGCCCGGACAGGGGCCGTCCGCCGCGGTGGCCCTGATGGTCGACTGCTCGGGTTCGATGGACTACCCGCCGACCAAGATGCGCAACGCCCGCGACGCCACGGCGGCCGCGATCGACACCCTGCGCGACGGCGTGCACTTCGCGGTGATCGGCGGCACGCACATCGCCAAGGAGGTCTACCCGGGCGACGGCCGGCTCGCCGTCGCCGACGCCACCACCCGGGACCGGGCCAAGCAGGCGCTGCGCAAGCTGAGCGCGGGCGGCGGCACGGCCATCGGCACCTGGCTGCGGCTCGCCGACCGCCTGCTGTCCTCGGTGGACGTCGCCATCCGGCACGGCATCCTGCTCACCGACGGCCGCAACGAGCACGAGTCGCCGCCGGACCTCAAGGCCGCGCTGGACGCGTGTGCCGGGCGATTCACCTGTGACGCGCGGGGCGTGGGCACCGACTGGGAAGTGAAAGAAGTCACATCGGTCGCCTCGGCCCTGCTCGGCAGCGCCGACATCGTCGCTGATCCGGCGGGCCTGGCCGCCGACTTCACGCGGATGATGGAGACGGCGATGGGCAAGGAGGTCGCGGACGTCGCCCTCAGAGTGTGGACGCCGGTCGGCACGACCATCCGGTTCGTCAAGCAAGTCGCCCCGACGGTCGAGGAGTTGACCGATCGCCGGACCGAGGCGGGGCCGCGCGCCGGGGACTACCCCACCGGTTCCTGGGGCGACGAGTCCCGTGACTACCATCTTTGCGTCGAGGTGCCCGCCGCGGCCGTCGGCCAGGAGATGCTCGCCGCGCGGGTCTCTCTGGTCATCCCGCAACCCGAAGGCAGCGCACAGAACTTGGGCGCCCAGGGCCTGGTGCGGGCCGTGTGGACCGACGACATGGCCGCGTCCACCTCGATCAACCCACAGGTCGCCCACTACACCGGTCAAGCAGAACTGGCACAAGTCATCCAACAGGGTCTCGATCTCCGCAAAGCAGGCGATATGGATGGCGCAACGGCCAAACTGGGCAGGGCGGTTCAGCTGGCCGGCGCCTCCGGGAACGCGGATACTGCGAAACTCCTTGCGAAGGTGGTGGACGTGATCGATGCGGCGACGGGTACTGTGCGACTGAAGGCGAGGGTCGAGGAGGCCGACGAGATGACCCTCGAAACACGGTCCACCAAGACTGTTCGTGTAAAGAAGTGACATAACAGGACCTCAGAGAGACCCTGACAGAGAGGGGGACGCGCCGACATGCCGACCTGCCCGAACGGACACCAGTCGGGTTCCGACGACTGGTGCGAGGTCTGCGGTCACCGCATGGCCGGTGCCGTACCTCCGCCTCCTCCGCCGCCGCCCACGGCCGGCGGTTACGGGTTCCCGCCGGCCGCTCCCGGACGGCCGCACCTGGCCGCCGTACCGGCCCCGGAGCCGGAACTGTGCCCGCAGTGCCGCACGCCGCGCGAGGGCGGCGCGCCGTTCTGCGAGGCGTGCCGGTGGAACTTCCTCACCAACACGGCCACCTCGTACACCCCGGCCGCCCCGCGCCCGCCCGCGCCGCCCCCCCGCTTCCAGCCGCCCGGCCAGTCCTACGGCGCCGATAACTCGTACGAGTACCAGGGCTCACGCCCGTCCCAGGTGAACCGCCCGGCCGAACCGATCCCGCCGGGCCCGCCGTTCGGCGGCGAGCCGTCCGGGCCGACGCCGTTCGGCGGCGAGCGGGGCCCCTCGGGGCCCGGCGGCCCTGGGCCCGGCGCTCCGACTCCCGGCGGCCCGGGGCCTGGTGTTCCGGCTCCCGGTGCTCCGGGGGGCTTCGGCCCCGGCCAGGGTGCCGGCGGTCCCGCGGGCTTCGGCGGCCCCGCCGGTCCACCCGCCCCGCCCACTGCGCCCGGCCCACCCGGGTTCGGCGCCGACCCCTCGCGGCCGGTCCCGCCGCCGCCCGGCCCGGCCCCGTCCGCCTTTCCCGGCGCCCCGCAGGCATTCCAGCAGCCCGCGCCGCCCGCCTTCCCGCAGGAGACCGGCCGCCCCCCGGCCGGCGGGCCCTCCTTCGGCGGCGGGGGCGACGACTGGGTGATCTCCCCGCCGTCGTCCACCGACCCGTCCGCACCCCCGGCCCCGCCCGGACCGGGCGCCGGCGGCCAGGGCGGCTACGGCTACCCGCAGCCCGGCCCCTCGCAGGCCCCGCCCGTTCCCGGCTTCCCGCAGGCACCGCAGCAGCCGGCGACCTGGACGGCGACGATCGGCCCGGACCGCGACTACTTCATGGCGATGATGCATCGTTCGGGCCCCGAGGCCGCGGGCCTGAACCTGCCCGCGTACTCGCCCGAGCAGCAGCGCGCTCTCGCCGGAAACCAGGTCACCATCGGCCGCCGCCGCCACTCCACCGGCGACACCCCCGACATCGATCTGTCGGTGCCGCCGGAGGACCCGGGCGTCTCGCACCAGCACGCGGTCCTGGTCCAGCAGCCGGACGGCAGTTGGGCGGTCGTCGACCAGAACTCGACGAACGGCACCACGGTCAACGGCTCGGAGGACCCGATCCAGCCCTTCGTGCCGGTGCCACTCCAGGACGGCGACCGGGTGCACGTGGGTGCCTGGACGACCATCACCGTCCGACGGGGCTGAGGGACCGGCATCCGGCGGAACCGAACCGGCCTCCGGCGGGGCTGACGGACCGGCCCGGGGGCAGTGGCGGTCAGACCGGCAGGGGCCACGTGTAGGGCCCCTCCGGGTCGTCCAGCCAGGCCCAGGCGCGGTCGCCGCTGACCGTGATGCCATACCGCTCGCGGCCCGGTGTGCCCTCGCGCCGCCACATCGCGTACGCCTCCTGCGGATCGAGGCTGCCGCGGCTGAGCGCCAGCAGGAACCGGAACAGCTCGTCGTCGCGGGCCAGGTGCGGGACCCCGCTCAGGGGCACCGGTCGCGGCTCGGGCCCGCCCGTGCCACGCAGCGGTACGAAGTAGGCCGGGGTGGCCAGGAATTGACCCTCGGCGTGCCGGGCGTCGCGCACGGTCAACGCGATCAGACCGCCCGCGAACGGCGTCAGGATCCGCCCACCGGGACGGCACTGGGCGAGCCAGGCGCGCGGGACGGAGGACAGCGCGCAGGTCGCGATGATCCGGTCGAAGGGAGCGCGAGCGGGCACCCCGCGCGCGCCGTCACCGGTGACCACGACCGGGCGGTATCCGGCGGCGGCCAGGTGCCGCCGGGCCGACTCGGTGATCTCCGGTTCCAGGTCGATGGTGGTGACCAGGTCGTCGTCGCCGAGCCGGTGGGCGAGCAGGGCCGCGTTGTACCCGGAGCCCGTGCCGATCTCCAGGACCCGGTGGCCGTCCTCGACCCGCAGGGCGACGAGCATCGCCGCCATCAGCGAGGGCTGGCTGCTGGAGGAGATCAACTGCCCGTCACGCATCCGCGTGGCGAGCGGTACGTCCTCGTAGGCGCCGCGCAGCCAGCGCTCCCGGTCCCGCGGGTCCGGGCTCCCAGCCCACCGGCGCTCGTAGCCGCCGCGGACGCCGACGTAGTAGTACGGCACGAACAGATGCCGGGGCACCGCCGCGAACGCCTCCCGCCAGACCGGTTCATCGGCCCAGGCCCCGCTCGCGTCGATCGCACACACCAAATCCGCCTGCGCCGAACCGGCCGGCTCGGCGAGATCCCGGTCACTCCACCCGAGTGCGTGCGCGCCCATACGTCCACTGTGCGGCGCGGGGCCGCGGGAGGCGAGGGTCCTAGGACCGGAGTCCTGGGTCACCGTGTCTGAGACGATGGGGGGCGTGAATGAGATTCGGCGCGGCACGCTTCAGGAGCAGACCTTCTACGAGCAGGTCGGCGGGGAGGAGACCTTCCGCCGACTGGTGCACCGCTTCTACGAGGGAGTCGCCGAGGACCCGCTCCTGCGGCCGATGTACCCGGAGGAGGATCTGGGCCCCGCCGAGGAGCGGCTGACCCTCTTCCTCATCCAGTACTGGGGCGGCCCGACCACCTACAGCCAGAACCGCGGCCACCCCCGTCTGCGCATGCGGCACGCCCCCTTCACCGTGGACCGGGCGGCGCACGACGCCTGGCTGAAGCACATGCGGGCGGCCGTCGACGAGTTGGACCTCTCCGAGGAACACGAGCGCACACTGTGGAACTACCTGACCTACGCGGCCGCCTCGATGGTGAACTCCCCGGGGTGATCCCCACCCGATCCACACGAGACGTTGCCTAGGGATCGGTTCGCGCGAGATGTTCCCCACGGGGTGATGTGCGCGGACCGAGCCGCATGGCAGGACCCACGGGGTGATGTGCACGCGCCGATCCGCACGGAGTGATTCGCCCGCGCCGATCCGCACAGGGCGATCCACGGGAGCCGGTCCCCACCGAACGACTCACCCGAGCCCACCCCCACGGCGTGGTTCGCGCGAGCCGTGCCGCCTGGGGCGACCCACGCGAGCCGATCCATACGGGGCGATCCACGCGAGATGTTCCCCATGGCCCCCATGGGGTGGTTCGCCGGAGTTGTTCCTGAAACCTGAGTTGTTCCTGAAACCTGAGTTTGTTCCGTGAAAGTCGGCCCGGAGTACCGGCCCGGAGTGCCCGCGCGGAGGCGCTGACGCGCGGATTCCGGTCAGGCGACGCCGGATTCCGATCACAATCCGGTCAAGCCGCGTTCACACACGCTTACCCCGACCAGCCCTCCTCTGACAGCATCGCCGGAGTTGTTCCGGAAGCACGGACTACCGGAAGCACGGACTACACGGGGGCCGGGTGACGGGGTTAGTCGTTCTGCGTGCGCGGGCGCACCGCCTGCTGCTCACCGCCGCGCTGCTCACCGTGGTGCTGACCACGGCGGTGCTGGCGACCCTCACCACCTACTCCGGCGCGATCGGCGACGCCGCCCTGCGCCACTCCCTGGACGACCCGCGCACCGCCGCCGACTCCGCGCTGATCGTCAAGGCCGACCTTCCCGCGGTCCGGCGGACGGCCGCCGACGCGACCGTGCGGCAGGCGGCCGAGAAGTCCTTCGCCGGGCTGCCGGTCACGGTTCGGACCCTGGTGCGCTCAGGACCGTACGCCCTGCCCCGCTCCCTGCGGCCCCCGGCCGACCGTTCGGGCGACCCGGACCTGACATACTTCGCGGCGCTCGACCGCACCCAGGTCCGCCTGGTCTCCGGGCGGCTCCCGCGGCGGACCTCCGGCGAGATCGAGGTGGCGCTGCCCCAGTCCTCCGCCCGGCTCCTCGATCTGCACGCGGGCGACCGGCTCACCCTCGCCGACCGGCTCGACGGACCGGCGGCGCACGTCCGCGTCACCGGGCTGTACCGGCCCGCCACGGCCGCCGCGCCCTACTGGCGGCTGGACGACCTGCTCGGCCGCGGCGTCAAGAAATCCGCCTTCACGACGTACGGGCCGCTGCTCGCCAATCCCTCCGTCCTCGACGGCCCGACGGTGACCGCCGGCCCGTCCGCCTGGCTGGCCACGGCCGACTTCACCACCCTGACGACGAGCCGGATCGACGCGCTGCGCAAGACGGCGCGGGCCGGCAGCGCGACGCTGCGCGGACCGCACGGGCTCAGCGGGGTGACGGCCTCGACCACCTCGCTCCCGGACACCCTGGACCGCATCGAACGGTCACTGCTCGTCTCCCGGTCCACCCTGCTGATCGTCGCCCTCCAACTGGTACTGCTCGCCGGTTACGCGCTGCTGCTCGTGGCCCGGCTGCTGAGCGCCGAACGCACGGGCGAGACCAGACTGCTGCGGGCGCGCGGCGGCTCCCGCGCCCGGCTCGCGGGCCTCACCGCCGCAGAGGCGCTCCTGCTCGCGGTGCCCGCGGCGATCTGTGCGCCGCTGCTGGCGGGTCCGCTCACCCGGCTGCTCGCCGGGCAGGGCGCGCTGGCCAGGATCGGGCTGCGCCTGGACGCGCCGACGGGCGGGCGGGCCGAGGTGTGGCTGGTGGCGTGCTGCGTGGCGCTGGGCTGCGCGCTGGCGGTGACGGTGCCCGCGCTGACGGACGGCGGTGACGGCGCCCGGACCGGGACGGAGCCCGCCGGCCGGGGTGGGGCCGGCGTACGCCGCGGCGCCCTGCCCGGCCCGGTGCGGGCCGGTGCGGACATCGGTCTGCTGGTGGTGGCCGGAGTCGCGTATTGGCAGTTGAGCCGACACACCTCCGGTGCCGTCGGCACCGACGCGTCCGGCGGCCTCGGTATCGACCCGCTGCTGGTCGCGGCGCCCGCCCTGGCGCTGCTGGCGGGAACGGTGCTGACGCTGCGGCTGCTGCCCCCGGTGGCCCGGCTCGCCGAACGCCGGGCGGCTGCCGGGCGGGGGCTGCCGGCGGCGCTGGCGGGCTGGCAGCTCAGCCGCCGCCCGATGCGCGGCGCGGGCCCGGTGCTGCTGCTGGTCCTCGCCATCGCGCTCGGCATGCTGGCGATCGGGCAGGGCGCCTCCTGGGACCGCTCGCAGGACGACCAGGCCGACTTCCGGGCCGGCGTACCGATACGGGTGCTGGGCGCCGGAGACGGCGAGCTCGGCCGCACCGAGACCTACGCGCACCTCCCCCGCGTACGCGAGGCCGCCCCCGCGGTACGCGTCGAGCAGCCGATGTCCGGGGACCGGACCGCGACGGTGCTCGCCCTGGACACGGCGCACGCGGCCGACACGGTACTGATGCGCGACGACCTGGCGGCCGAGCCGGTCCGGCCGCTGCTGTCCGGGCTGACGCCCGAAGGCGCTCCGGCCGGAGCCCGCATTCCCGCGGACACCACCGGGCTGCGCCTGCGGGCGAGAGTCGGCAGCTCCGCCGGTCCGGAGACCACGATGGACGTGACGGCCACCCTCGTGGACCAGTACGGGGTTCCCTACCGGCTCCCGTTCGGCCGGCTGCCCGCCGACGGGCGACCGCACACCCTGGCCCTCGACCTCGATACGGCCCCCGGCCCGATCACGCTCACCGGGCTCCAGCTCGACATGGCCCAGCCCGCCGGACAGGCCGAACGGCACCGCCTGGCCGTCTCCGGGCTGACCGCCGTCGGCACCGACGGGCGGACCCGGCAGGTGTCCCTGTCCGCCGACTGGACCGCCTCGGTGAGCATCGGAGCCACCGCCTCCGCCAACGCGGCGACCCGCCCGCCCCGCCCGCGGGTGACCGGCACCGAGCCGCTCACCGTCGAGTACGGCACCGGCTACACCCCCGACCGGACCCGCTGGACGATCGCCACCGTGACGATCCGGCTCCAGGTGGCGCAGCCCGCGGCGCCCGAGGTCGGCGCGCTGGCGACCGACCGCTTCCTGACGTCGGCGGGCGCCCGCGAGGGGCAGCAGGTGCAGCTGACGTTCGCCGGCCAGAATCTTCCGGTGCGGATCGTACGGTCCGTGCGGGCACTGCCCACCACGGCCGGCCCGACGGACTCCGCCGAACGCGACGGGGGCGCCCTTCTGGTCGATCTGCGGTCCGTGAACCGGGCGTTGCAGGCGCGGTACGGCGAGAACGTCACGCCCACCGAGTGGTGGCTGCGGACCGAGCCGGGCGACGCGGCATCCGTGGCCGCCGCGCTGCGGGCGCTGCCGGACGTCGACCCCGGGCAGGTCGTGGTGCGCGACGAGATCGCCGCCGGGCTGCGCGACGATCCGTTCGGCGCGGGGCCGGAGGCCGCCTTCGCGGCGGCGGCCGTGGTG